>NZ_JAZHUW010000003.1:0-90746 GCF_036453465.1 Lactimicrobium sp. | reverse complement strand
GTATGTAATGAATCAAAGAGAGAATACATTAACCTGGTTAGAAGTGAATCAGCTGGTGAAAAAATATCATTACACAATCATCTATGCTGGCAATCAAAATTCGCCAATTTGTTAATATGCCCTCGTATTAAATTCCCATCCTGCATGGCGTTATATCAACAGGTTTTGGGATTGAACCTTTCTTTAAGTAAAATACTCCTGAACAGCAAAGCAAATTGGCTTGAAAAAAGTACGTCCTAATGTTCTTCAACGATTGCATCAAATATCTCATTCTCCTCTTTCGTTGCACAATGCTTTGCATTAGAGAGCTCAGTATCCAGAAGTGACTTTTTCAGTCTTTTACAGCATGGTCCAAACGTTACAAAGGTTAGTCCACCACCAACAATACCACCAACGACTGGGATAGACTGTTTGAAGAAACCAGCAAATACTTCTTTGGTCATATTTACACTGAACCATTTAGCGACACTCTTTACAATTGGATAAATCGTTCCCTTAGTAAGAGCAGCTCGTAGCAGCTTTTTCTCTACTCCGGAAGCAAATGCTTTTGCCATAGCCTTAATTGCATTGGTCGCTCCGGCAACACCATACATGATCCCTAAACACAGGATCAGCGTATTGATCGTTTCTGAATCAAATACCCCTTCATTGTCTTCAACGTTGATTGCAGGGAAACCATACAGATACATTAACTTTTGTGCAGCCCGCAGCATAAAACCATAATATTGAGCAATATCCGCAGGAATAGTAGCTGTCATTGCAATTCCACCCGGCATTCCTAAAGCTGCGCTGATTCCACTGACACCGTTTCTCTCTCTAGCGATTACAGCATTTGCGACTTTATCAATATCCGTTTTTTCAATCCCAGCTTTTTCAGGTGTAGACCGGATTGCCTTCAGTACGATTTCCTTAGGATAAATTGTCTGAAATTCACTCATCAAGAATTTGTTGCGATCAATACGAACGCCAGGAGTCTTCAATCCAATGATGATAATATCTTCAATATCAACTTCACCATTGCCATTTTGATCAATTTCACTCACAATCTTCTGCTTTGCTTTTTCGGTAGAATCCGAAACAGCCTTAACCGCAGCCCCCGCAAATTCCTGCGTTTTACCTCCAGCGTCCTGTGCCAATTTTCCTGCTTGAACAGAAACATCTTTTGCAAATTTAGCAGCTTGTTTTGAAAACCTAATATAATTATCAGACTTATCTCCCATAATATCCCCCTTCTATATCCTGCATGATCAGATATACATCCATTTCAAAATGAAGAATAATTTTCTTCTCTAATTTATATGATATACCAAGCAGAAAGACTTTGGATTATCGTTTTTGCATACTCCGGATAGAAAAGTACAAACCTAAAACATGAATGTAGAATCGCTTCACAAATCCTGACATCCTGAAACATGGAACATTATTATTGAATTCCAAAAGAAAAACAGTGTATTCCAACATCTGAAATACACTGCCTTATTTGCTTGGACCTTACTTTGTCTTCAGGATCTCAACAGAATATGGCTGCTTGGCATTGACATCCACTGTCTCGCCAACCTTATGATCCAGGATGGCCTTGGCCAGTGCTGTTTCATTGGAGAGCTTTCCATTGAGCGGATCTGCTTCGGTGGAACCAACGATTGTATAAGTTCCTTCTTCCTTGGTATCCAGGAAACGGAGTGTTACTGTGGAACCAATGGAAACTGTCTTGGAACGGCCGGTCTTCTTATTGATGATCTCATAATGGCCCGGCTGCAGCATGGATTCCAGCTGAGCGATTCTGCTTTCAACCTGAGACTGCTTGTCACGGGCGGCATCATAATCGGCGTTTTCGGACAAGTCGCCGAGGGATCTTGCTTCAGCAAGTTCTGCCTTTACTTCCTCACGAACAACATGGACAAGATTATCATACTCATCCTGTAACTTTTTCAAGCCTTCTTCAGTGACATAAATTTTATCTTCAGACATGAACGACTCCTTTATTTGATTAAATTTGCGCGGTAATTATAGCATTCCATGGTGGATGATGCTACTGATTTTTGTGATCAGAAGGTCGACCGCAACCGTGTTGGAGCCGCCCTCCGGAATGATGATATTGGCATACTTCTTGCTTGGTTCCACAAAGGAATCATGCATGACTCTGACGGTAGTGACATACTGGCTCACAACTGAATCCAGGGTTCTGCCTCTTTCCTTGACATCACGGATCAGACGGCGGATAAAACGGATATCCGGCTCGGTATCCACGAATACCTTGATATCCAGCAGATCACGGATCTCTTTGACTTCCAGTACAAACAGGCCTTCCAGAATCAGCACGTCACATGGATACAGCGTTGTTGTTTCCTTTGCTCTGGTGTGGTTGACGAAGTCATAGTTCGGCTTTTCAATCGGCTTGCCCTGCTGCAGATCATGAATCTGTGAAATCAGCAGGTCATTGTCGAAGGCAAGCGGATGGTCGTAGTTTGTTTTGCGCCGCTCTTCCATCGGCATATCCGACTGATCTTTGTAATAGTCATCCTGGCGGATGATCAGAACACTCTTCTCATCCGAAAACGCATTGCGGATCTCTTCGGCAATGGTTGTCTTGCCGGATGCACTCCCACCGGCAATACCAATAATAATCGGTTTGCTCATGCTTCATCTCCCTTTTTCAAGTCAAGCAGATTTCCCGTTTCATCATAGACTGCCACATAGGAAAACGGCTGTTTCACGCCACTCAGCACTTCTTTAAGAAACACTTTGTCTGCCTCCCACATCGGCAGTGATAAGATCTCATCCTGTTTGATCCAGGCAAATGTGCCTTCCCGGTTTGGCTGCAGATCCCTTTTCGTGACATCCACAGCATAGACCCAGATCTTTTCCTTCTCTGCCATCGGACTGTCAAACAACACAGTCCCCTGCAGTTGCAGCTGCTGTTTGCACAGCCGATACCTTGTTTCTTCCCATGTTTCCCGGATTGCACAGTCTTCTGGTGTTTCACCTTGTTCCATCTTGCCGCCAATGCCAATCCATTTGCCATGATTGACATCATGTGCTTTCTTGTTGCGCAGCATCAGCAGCCACCAGCTGCCATCATGCAGATAGAGACAGACAGAATGGATCATGAATTGCCATACAGGTACTTGTTCACATTGGCATTGTGCTCATCAAGTGTCTTTGCAAAGTAAACTGTACCATCCCCATATACATCTGCCATGAAGTAATAGTAGTCAGTCTGGTTCGGATTCAGCACTGCTTCCAGAGCAGCCGTACCGGCATTTTCAATGGCTCCCGGAGGCAGGCCGTCATGCAGATAGGTATTGTATGGAGAATCAAAATCACTGTTGACCTCACAGGACTGCCAGTTGTCAGTCTGCTTGTCATAGTCAATCGCATAGCAGACAGTAACCGAAGACTGCAGCGGCATATCAGCATTGAGACGGTTGTAGAATACCGAGGCAATGTTCTTGAGCACATCCTCATCCTGAGAGCCGCCTTCATACTGCACAATGGAAGCCAGTGTATAGATCTGATGAATCGTATAGCCAGATGCCGCAAACTGATCCTTGTACTGGTTGTATACCGCAAGGGTCTGATCGAGAATCTTTTCGGTAATTTCCTGGGCAGTGCTATCTGCCTTGAAGGAATACGTATCCGGGGCCAGATAGCCTTCCAGATAGCATCTGACACCATCCGCAAACATATCCTCCGTCAGGAATGGATACTTGCTCATCTCGCCTCTGATCCAGTCCGCATTGTTCCAGAGACTCATCAGATCATCCGCAGTGACATTGGTGACTGCGGCAATCTTGGCAGCCACATCCTTGGCCCAGTCACCTTCAATGATGGTGACAGAAGCATCCGAAATCACAGCACTCTGATCGTTCAGTGTCTGATAGATCGCATCCAGGGTCATGGACTTGTCCAGCTTGAACTTGCCGGCATACAGATCACTGTAGCCATTCAGCTTGGCAAAGTAATAGCCGATCTTCGCATTGCGGATCAATCCGGCAGACTGCAGATCCTGAGATACCGAAGAAATCGTGGCCCCATCCGGCACCGTAAATTCTACGGTTTCACTCTGGCTGGACACAGGCTGTGTGCACTTATAATAGTAGTACCCTTCCGATACAAGGATGGCGATGCCAATCAGAACAAGAACTGACACAATCCGATAGACGATACTGTGCTTCTTCTTTTTCTTTGGCTGCTTTTCTTCCTCATTGTTCAGACTGGCAGTATCTTCAGTTGCCATCAGATCCTCCTTCCAGCTGATCGCTGATAGCGCCAAGTACTTCTTCGCACATTTCCAGATCCTTCTCATCCGTTACGACATCCATGTTGCCATCATCATCGTACTGATAGGCATAGACACCGGCATCGGGATTGTTTGGATCTTCAAACAGCACAAAGTGGCGGCCATCCGGGGCATCAAAATTAGAGAGAATATGCACCTCGTGTTCCTGGCCATTGTCGTCGGTGATCGTCATGCGGTTGTCATCAGTCATACAAATATTCCTTTCCCCAAAAGCAAAAGGCGGCACTCAGCCCCTTTTACTACTATCCAGCCATCTCTGCAGGATGGCAACAGCAGCCATCTGATCGATGACCTTCTTTCTCTTTTTCCGTGATACATCCGCCTGCAGAAGAATATCTTCCGACTCTACCGTCGTCATCCGTTCATCCTGCATATGCACCGGCAGACCGCTTTCCTTTTCAAGCTGCTTTCCGAATTCCAGACAGATCTGTGCCCTTGGTCCGATATCATCATTTAACATATACGGCATGCCAAGCACAATCTCATCCGGTTTCTCTTTGGCAATCACTTCCAGCACCTGGTCCAGAGCAGAATCATAGTCATCCGGCTTAAAGCGGATGGTTTCATAGGTACCGGCAATCAGACCGGTCTGGCTGATCGACACCCCGCAGGTGACACTGCCAAGATCAAGGCCGATATACTTCACTTGTGCTCCTCAAGGTAAAATCTGACAAGCTCCTCAATGATCTCATGGCGCTCAACAGACTGAATAATGCTTCTGGCATTATTGTGGCTGGAGATATATGCGGGATCATTGGAAATCAGATAGCCCGCAAGCTGATTGATCGAGTTGTAGCCTCTTTCCTCAAGTGCCTGTGATACATGCTTTAATATCTCACAGATATTGGAACGGCGGATTTCTTCGGCATTAAAGCTGACAGTTTCCGTTACATCCTGATTATTCTTGTTCATACGAGCCTCCTTTTACTTATTTTAGGACAAATTGCAAAAAAAGTATATAAAACTGCCTGCATGCAATGCGAAACTTCAGCAAATTTTCACATCTTCCAGGCAAAAGAAAAACCGGTTATCCGGTTTTTCATCATAGCGCTTACAGATTTTCAATGGTTTCCCTGACTGCTGCAATTGCTTCATCAATCTTGGCAGTATCACGGCCGCCGGCCTGAGCCATATCCGGACGTCCGCCGCCATTGCCGCCGCAGATCTGTGCTGCCTTCTTGACAACATCACCAGCCTTGAGGCCCTTGGCAATTGCTGCCTTTGAGCTGGCTGCCACAAAGACAACCTTGCCATTTGTTTCATCAGCCACAAACACAAAGCCATCCTGCATCTTATTGCGCAGCAGCTCGGCATACTTCTTGAGCTCGCCAGCATCAAAGTTCTTCAGCTTCACGCTCAGCACATGCAGGCCATTGATTTCCTTTGCCTGAGACAGCTTGCTTTCCGCATCTGCCTGCAGAGCTTTCTCATTGGCTGCTGCCACTTCCTTCTTGAGAGCCGCATTTTCTTCCAGCAGTCTCTCAATGCGATCATGCAGGCCGTCTGCCTTCTTCAGCTTGAGAAGAGCAGCCAGATCATCCAGTGTTTCCTCTTCCTGCTTGAAGCTGTCATAGGACTTCATCTTGGTAACAGAGGTAATCCGGCGTACACCAGAGCCAACAGATTCCTCAGACAGGATATGGAAGCTGCCCAGATCACCGGTGTTATTAACATGGGTACCGGCGCAGAATTCCTTGGAGAAATCACCCATGGAAACAACTCTGACCGTATCACCGTACTTCTCATCAAACAGGGCGGTAGCACCGGTCTTCTTTGCCTCTTCAATCGGCAGTACCTGGGTTGTGACCGGCAGATCTTCATTGATCTTCTCGTTGACGATACGCTCAACTTCCTTCAGCTGCTCAGCCGTTGGCTTTTCAAAATGCGTGAAGTCGAAACGGCCATAGTCAGGTCCATTGTAGGAACCAGCCTGGGCAATGTGATCACCCAGTACCTGACGCAGTGCTGCCTGCAGCAGATGCAGAGAAGAATGGTTCGCTCTTGTTCTCTGTCTTGCCGCATAGTCATAGGCACCTTCCAGCACATCACCGATGTGAACAATGCCCTCAACATGGTCGATATGATGCATATGCTGTTTGTGCGGTGCTTTCTGCACATCCACAACATCTGCCTTGAACGTATCATTCCACAGCTTGCCGGTATCAGCACACTGGCCGCCGCTTTCAGCATAGAAGCATGTTTCGGAAAGAATGACATCACCTTCCCCGGAAAGCTCATTGACCGCTACGCCATCATGGAACAGGCCGATGACTTCACCCTTACAGGTCTTGTCTGTATAGCCGGTGAACACACTTTCCTTGGTGAAATCCATCAGATCCTTGGACTGGCCATGCATGGACTGCACATTGGCACGGGCATCTCTGGCTCTCTGCTTCTGCAGCTCCATTTCCTTCTCAAAACCTTTTTCATCCACCGTATACCCGGCATCCTGGGCAATCTCGGTGGTCAGCTCCTTCGGGAAGCCATATGTATCATACAAACGGAACACGACATCGCCAGGCAGCGCCTTTTCCTTTTCATGTTCCTTCATGGCCGCATTGAGCAGATCCTCACCCTTGTCCAGTGTCTTGGCAAAGGATTCCTCCTCCTGCTTGACCAGACGGCTGATCAAAGTGACCTTGTCTTCCAGATACGGATAGTAGTCTTTCATGTTGTCGGCAACAACCTGTACGAGTTTGTACATGAAGGCACCGTCAATGCCAAGCTTTCTGCCATAGCGGACCGCTCTGCGCAATACTCTACGCAATACATAGCCTCTGCCCTCATTGGAGAACATGGCACCGTCCGCAATAGCAAATGTTACCGTACGGATATGATCGGCAATAACACGGTATGCCATCTTGTATGCCGGATCAGAATACGGATGGGCCGCATACTGTTCAGTGGCATGGATGATCGGCAGGAAGAGATCGGTATCGAAGTTTGTCTCGCCATCCTGAATCAAAGCAACAAGTCTTTCCAGGCCCATGCCGGTATCAATGTTCTTCTGCGGCAGTTCTTTATACTCGCTGCGGGGAACTTCACCCGGACGGCAGTCATACTGGGAGAAAACGATGTTCCAGACCTCAATGTAGCGGTCATTTTCCATGTCCTCAAAGAACAGTTTTTCACCAAGGTGCTTCGGATCATACTTTTCACCGCGGTCATAGTAGATCTCGGTGTCCGGTCCGCCCGGGCCTCTGCCGATTTCCCAGAAGTTATCCATGGTCTTGTGGATATGCTTGGGATCCATGCCGACCTTTACCCAGAGATTGTAGGCATCCACATCATCCGGATAGACAGTGACATACAGGCGCTTGGGATCAAAGCCGATCCACTTCGGGCTGGTCAGAAACTCCCATGCCCAGGTGATGGCCTCGGTCTTGAAGTAGTCGCCGATAGAGAAGTTGCCAAGCATTTCAAAGAATGTATGATGGCGGGCTGTCTTGCCGACGTTTTCAATGTCGTTGGTCCGGATGGACTTCTGGGCATTGCAGATACGGTTGCAGGCCGGTTTTTCTGATCCGTCAAAATACTTCTTCAAGGCAGAAACACCGGCATTGATCCAAAGCAGGGTTGGATCATTGTGGGGAATGAGGCTGGCACTGGGCTCGACCATGCATCCCTTGGACGCAAAGAAGTCCAGGAACATCTGGCGTACCTGATTGCCAGTCAGCTGTTTGTTTGTCATGATGACCTCCTGATAAATATAAAAAAGCGTTCCAGATCTCCAGGAACGCTGTCAACGCGGTACCATCCTGGTTCACACATGTGTGTGCACCTTAATTCATCCCTTAACGCAGGAAACGGCATGGATTAACATGCTCTCAGCAGGCAGCTTCGCATTCTTCCGGATACAGACTTGCACCAGCCGTCTGCTCTCTTGTTAACCTGGATGGAACGTTACTTGTCCTCTTCAGCGATTTCTTTATTATGGTATCACAATGTGGCTTGCAAAGCATAAAAAATCGGATTTGACGGCAATTCTGGTGCGCTTGGTATTGCCTGTTTGTGTTAAATGTAATAAAATTCATGCATGCTGTAAGATATTTCAAGGGAGATGAAAGCTATGAAAAATATTTGCAAGATGATGACAGCAGGTATTCTGGCCGCAGCTCTGGCAGGCTGTGCTTCCAGTCCTACTGCCTCTGCCTCGGTTTCCTCTGCAGATGCCAAAAGCTCAGGTGACGGCACCTACACAGTCGGCATTATCCAGCTTGTGCAGCATCCGGCGCTGGATGCAGCCAGCCAGGGCTTTGAGGATGAGCTCAAGGCAGAGCTTGGTGACAAAGTAACGGTCACATTAAAGAATGCCTCCAATGATTCGGCCCAGTGTACAACCATTGCCAATCAGTTTGTCACTCAGGGCGTGGATCTGATTCTGGCCAATGCCACCCCGTCGCTGCAGGCAGCTGCTTCTGCCACCAGCACGATCCCGGTACTTGGCACTGCCATTACCGAATACGGCGTTGCCCTTTCTCTGGACAATTTCAACGGCACCGTCGGAGGCAACATTTCCGGTACATCGGATCTGGCCCCGCTGGACAAGCAGGCAGCGATGTTCGATGAGCTGCTGCCAGATGCCAAGACCATCGGTATCCTGTACTGCTCTGCGGAGGCAAACAGTGTCTATCAGGCACAGCAGGTACAGAAGTATCTCGAACAGGATGGCAAGACGGTCAAGGTCTACACGTTCTCAGATTCCAATGATGTTGCCAGTGTCACCCAGAGTGCCTGCAATGACTGCGATGCTCTGTATATTCCTACCGATAACACGGCTGCCAGCTGCACCGAAGCCATCAACAATGTTGCTGAGCCTGCCGGTGTTCCGATTATCTGTGGTGAGGAAGGCATCATGAGCGGCTGTGGTATTGCTACAATGTCCATTGACTACTATGAGCTTGGCAAGACAACCGGCAAGATGGCAGTCAAAGTTCTGACAGGTGAAGAAAAGATCAGCGATATGCCGATTGAGTACTATGACAATCCGGTCAAGGAATATGATGCGGACAGATGTGCAAAGCTTGGCATCACCGTTCCGGATGATTACACAGCGTATACAGCTGAGAATTGATCTGACAAATCGTCCATTTACATGGGTGCAGGTTTCTGCACCCATGTCCTGCGTTTATTAAAAAGAAAAAAGAGAAGTGATGATAAGAAAATGAGTATTGGAAATCTGATCGGCGCCCTGCCAGGCGGTATTGCCCAGGGGATCATCTGGGGCATCATGGCCTTAGGCGTCTATATTACCTTCCGTCTGCTGGATGTGGCAGATCTTACCGTAGATGGTACATTCACCACCGGCGGTGCCACCTGTGTCATGTTAATCCTTGCCGGCTGGAATCCCTGGCTGGCAATGCTGATTGCCTTTCTGGCCGGTATGGCAGCCGGGGCCTGCACGGGTCTATTGCATACAAAGCTGGGTATTCCGACCATTCTGGCCGGCATTCTGACCCAGTTCTCCCTGTATTCCATCAACCTTGCCATCATGGGCATGGCAGCCAATAAGGCCGTATCCGTAGATAAGTATGCCCTGGTTGTCACCTCCCGTGTCATTCCGCCGACGATTGCCATCGGTGCTGCCATTGCCGCTGTGCTGATTGCCGTCATGTACTGGTACTTTGGCACCGAAGCCGGATCAGCGATGCGTGCCACCGGCTGCAACCCCACCA
Organism: Lactimicrobium sp.; assembly: GCF_036453465.1. Taxonomy (NCBI): domain Bacteria; kingdom Bacillati; phylum Bacillota; class Erysipelotrichia; order Erysipelotrichales; family Erysipelotrichaceae; genus Lactimicrobium; species Lactimicrobium sp. Next base: position 80,771 of record NZ_JAZHUW010000003.1, on the reverse strand, counting down.
TGGCACGTGCCCAGGGCATCAACATTGACCGCATGACGGTCTTAGGTCTTGCCTTCTCCAATGGCATTGTTGCCTTCTCCGGGGCTTTAATGGCACAGCTGCAGGGCTTCTCGGATATCAATATGGGCCGCGGTTCCATCGTCATCGGCTTAGCAGCAGTCATCATCGGTGAAGTCATTGGCAATGCCCTGTGCGGACGCCATCTCAACTTTGCCGGCAGACTTGTCTTTGTCGTATTGGGCGGCGTCATCTATTACATCGTTGTTACGATTGTGCTGTGGCTCAAGCTGGATTCCAACTGGCTGAAGATGTTCACTGCCATCATTGTTGCCATCTTCCTGGCTGTTCCTTACCTGCAGGCTAAAAAGCGCAATTCCTTTGCGCGGGCCGGCCGCAACGCTGCACGCTTTCAGAAGGAGGACAAATAATGGACTCGCTTGTTCTCAGACATATTTCCAAAACGTTTAACAAAGGCACGATCAATGAGAAGAAAGCTCTGATTGATGTCAGCCTGACCCTGCATGACGGCGACTTTGTCACCGTCATTGGTTCCAACGGTGCCGGCAAGTCTACCCTGCTCAATGCCGTTGCAGGTGTATGGCCGATTGATGACGGCCAGATTGTCATTGACGGCCATGATGTGACCGGACTGCCTGATTTCAAGCGGGCTGCCTATGTCGGCAGAGTCTTCCAGGATCCGATGACCGGTACGGCGGCAACCATGCAGATTGATGAAAACCTCGCCCTTGCAGCAAGGCGCGGCAAGCACCGCGGTCTTTCCTGGGGTGTCACCAAGGAAGAACAGAAAGAATACAGTGAACTGCTGAAACCGCTGAATCTTGGTCTGGAAGATCGACTGACATCCAAAGTCGGACTGCTTTCCGGCGGCCAGAGACAGGCGGTGACATTGTTAATGGCATCCTTGCAGAAACCGAAGATTCTGTTACTGGATGAACATACGGCTGCCCTGGATCCTAAGACAGCTGAGAAAGTGCTGGCTTTGACAAACACCGTCATTGAAAAGGATCATCTGACTGCCATGATGGTTACTCACAATATGATGGATGCCATCAGGAACGGCAACCGTCTCATCATGATGCACGAGGGACATATCATTCTTGATATTGCCGGTGAAGAGAAGAAGAAGCTGACGGTAGAAAGACTGTTAGCCAAGTTTGAGGAAGTTTCCGGCACCGTCTTTGCCAGTGATGAAGCCTTGTTAACCAAACAGTAATTCCTGATAAAAAGTGCGATGAGCTTATCTCACCGCGCTTTTCTTATGCATGATTCGCTTCTTTCTGATCCTCATCACCAAAGGGATCATCCCCTTGCCCTTCCGTCCAGAAGGGATTATCCACATCCATTTTGTTTTCTTTCAGTCTTTGGGCAAGACCGGTCTGTCTGGGATGGTATTCCAGGGTGGCAACACCTTTGTTGAAAGCCTGCGCATCTCCCAGAATCACCAGATTGCGCCGGGCTCTGGTCACGGCTGTGTAGATCAGTTTTCTTTGCAGCATGAACTGGTGCTGGCGGCTGATGGGCAGGATGACAATCGGATACTCAGAGCCCTGTGCCTTGTGTACGGAAATACAGTAGGCAAGCATAATATGATCCAGGCCTTCCTCACTGTATTCCACTTCGTGATCACCAAAGCTGACAACAACGGTTGTATGATGGCTTTCTACCTGCTTGGCATCCAGGATATCACTCAGAATACCGATATCGCCATTGTAGACATTGTCATCCGGCTGGTTTTTCAGCTGCAGGATCTTGTCACCTACCCTAAAGATCTGATAGCCATGGCGCAGCTCCTTCTTTTCAGGGCTGTAGGGATTCAGCTCCATCTGCAATGCATTGTTCAGCGTAGAAATGCCGGCTGCTCCTTTATACATGGGAGACAGCACCTGGATATCATTGACGGTATAGTTTTTCTCCAGGGCATTATGGACCACAGCAAGTACATTGTCCTTGATCTCTTCATCCCGGCATGGATAGAAGACAATATCATGTTTCAGTGATTCAAAGTCAGGATGTCCTTCTTTGATCTGATGGGCCAGGGCAATGACATCCGAGCCTTCTTTCTGGCGGTAGATGTGTTCCAGCCGCAGCAAAGGAAATCGTTCTGAGGCTATCAGATCACGCAGCACACAGCCTGGTCCGACACTTGGCAGCTGGTCTTCATCACCGATGATGCATAACCGCTTGACATGAACGCTTGCTTTGAGCAGATGGTAGAACAGCCAGGCATCCACCATGGAAAACTCATCAATCACCAATAGATCTGCCTGTATCGGATCATCTTCATCTTTGCCAAAGGTGTTGGAATCCAGATCCCACTGCAGCAGAGAATGGATCGTTGCGGCAGAGGTGCCGGTCAGTTCAGAGAGCCGTTTGGCTGCCCTGCCGGTCGGGGCTGCACAGACAATCGCGGCATCCGGATAGAGCAGATGAAACAGTTTGACCATGGCACGGACAACCGTTGTCTTACCGGTGCCCGGACCGCCGGTCACAATCTGTACGGGATTGTCCAGGATGGAAAGTATCGCTTCTTTCTGGGCATCATCATACGTAATGCCAAAGTCTTCCTGGATGGATGCCAGATAGGACTGTACAGTGGCAGGATCTGCCGGGTCTATGCTTTCCAGAGGAAACTGATTGAGGAAAGATGCAATGCCGGTTTCAGCTTCATACTGGGTGATGGGATAGATATGGCCATCATCATTGATCAGTTTATGTTTTGTCACAGCTGCATCCAGGTATTTTGGATAGTCAGCTTCAAAGCCTTTGGTCTGTTTGTAAAAGGCCTGTTCCAGGGTGTCAGTGTCCACATAGCTGTCACCGCTGCGCACACAAAGATCCATTGTCAATGAGATCAGTAATGCTTCCAAGCGCCTTTCATCATCCGGGGCAAAGCCAAGATAGGATGCGATGCGGTCGGCCGTAACAAAGCCAAAGCCGTCACATTCCTCCGCCGCCTGATAGGGATTGTGTTTGAGCACCTGCAGGGCTTCTTTGCCATAGTGCTGGTTGAGACGGATGATGCTGCGGGAACCAATGCCATATACATTGAGAAAGCGGGAAAGCTCGGAAAGACCTTCATCCGACTGGGACAGACCGGACAGAATGGCACTGATCTGTTTGTCATTCAGTTTCGTCTTCAAGCGGAGAATCTCCGGATTCTGGCGGATTTCTTCCAGGCAGTCTGTTCCTAATGCTTCTACCACGCTGGCTGCCGTCTTTTTGCCAATGCCGGGAAAAGAAGGACCGCTGAGAAAGCGGATAATGCCTTCTTCTTCACTTGGCAGAGAAACTTCATAGTGTTCCAGGGCGAACTGAATGCCATAGCGGGGATGTTCGACATAGCGGCCATAGATGTTGTACATGACATCTGTCTGAATCGAGGGACAGATGCCGGTAACCGTGATCGTCTTGTCTTCTTCATCGCTCATGCGAAACAGCATGACGGTATAGAAGTTCTGGCTGTTGCGGAACAGGATGCGCACCGGTTTGCCATTGAGCTTTTCCAGCGTATCATCCATGGTGATATCCTGCTGCCCTCTGGCAGATCTTTGCCATCAGATCTTCTCCATTGCGGTAGACCGCATCAATCTTGCCGCCCATGATCATGACATCATGATCATAGAAAACAGCTTCCTGACCGGGTGTGACCGAGCGGATGGTTTCCGGATATGTCACCTTCAGGGTTGTATCATCAAGCCATTCAATGTGCACATTGTTATCGGCCTGACGGTAACGGAACTTGGCCGTGCAGTCCATCGGCAGCTTTCTGTCTGCCAGCACATTGACACCGGTAACGATGCAGGCATCACTGTACAGCCAGTCCTGATGGTCTTCATCACTGACACACAATTCATTGGTATTAACATTTTTACCAACGACATAGAACGGTCCGATGCCGCCGATATCCAGGCCTTTGCGCTGGCCGACGGTATAGTACAGTACGCCTTTGTGAGTACCGACTTTTTCACCGGTGACAATATTGATGATCGGGCCTGGTTTCATGGGCAGGTAGTTGGAAAGAAACTGACGGAAATTGCGCTCTCCGATGAAGCAGATGCCGGTACTGTCCTTTTTCTTTGCAATGGAAAGGTTCAGCTTTGCGGCAATCTCTCGCACTTCTGGTTTGGTAATCGACCCAAGCGGAAACAGGACATGGTCCAGTACTTCCCGGTGAACTTCGCAAAGGAAGTAGGACTGGTCCTTGTTGCGATCATCCGCTTTCAAAATGACGCCATGCCCGTTTTCCATGCCGTTTTTGGCATAGTGGCCGGTGGCGACGGTATCAAAGCCCTGTTTCTGTCCGAATTTCATGAAACTGTCAAACTTGATGTAGCGGTTGCAGAGAATATCAGGATTGGGGGTTCTGCCTTTGCGGTATTCTGACAGGAATTCTTTGAAAACATCATCCCAGTATTCTTTGATGAAATCAATGCGCAGCAGCGGCAGTCCCAGGGCATCGGCGACACTCTGGGCATCTTTATAGTCGCTTTCCTGCGGGCAGACAGGGTCATTGATGGTGGGGTTGCCGGCAAAGTCATCTTCAGCTGCGGAATCCCAATTGCGCATGAAAGCGCAGGTGACATCATAGCCCTGCTGCTGCAGAAGATAGGCGGCAACGGCACTGTCTACACCGCCTGAAAGACCAACAAGTACTTTCTTCATATGCAAAAACAAAAGAAGCCTTTACGGCCTCTTTTCGCACTCCTTCCCCTCTCTGACCTTTCCGCATGCTTTGTAGTTCGGGCAGTCCGGTGTACACTGATGCGCGGCAATCGAACGAAGCTCCTTCGGCAGAAAAACGCCGATTTCTTCATCGTCATAGCCAACCTGGAAGTTGTTCTCGGAAATAATGATCGGCCGCTTCATGACACTCGGATTCTTACGGACAAACTGCACAAGTTCATCCAGGGTCATCGAATCCACATCGATGTGCTGTTCCTGAATGATCTTGGAGCGTTTGGAAATCAGATCATCTGTTCCATTTTCACTGCGCATCAGCAGATGCTTGATCTCACTGTCATTCAGCAGAATCTTGAAGATATTTTTTTCTATGAACGGAATGTTGCGGTCTTTCAGCCACTGCTTGACCTTGCGGCAGCTGGCACATCCCGGAGATGTATATACTACGATCATGGCATTTCTCCCTATGCGTGTATTATAGCATGAGCGTCAAGAAAATCTGTGCCCATTGAAAACAGTTGGAAAATATGAAATAATTGAGAAGCTATGAAAAGGTGCAGTCCGTATGGGAACCTTGTTCAGCGAGGCAGAACTGGTGAAAGCTGCCATGGTGAAGATGCGGACATTGGAGCCTTGGAGCATTGTCGGATTGACACGGCGGTCCCGTTATCCCAAGAGTGATCCAGATTGTGTGGATAAGAACGGGTGGTACCGCGCATCAGAAGTCTCCTGCGTCCCTTCAGTGAAGAGACGTTTTTCTTTTGGAAAAGAGGTAAATCATATGAAGAAAAGAATGCTTTCCGGCATCAAGCCGACGGGTCAGCTGCATTTAGGCTCGTATATCGGTGCATTGAAGCACTTTGTCGATTATCAGGATGACTATGACATGTATGCGTTCATTGCCAACCTGCACTGCATCACGGTTCCGCAGGATCCCAAGACACTGCAGAAGAATCTGAAGGACTGTGTGGCGCTGTATCTGGCCTGCGGACTGGATCCGAAAAAGGCAACGATCTTCCTGCAGACAGATGTCAAAGCCCATGCCCAGCTTGGCTATATCATGTGCTGCCATACATATATGGGTGAGCTGAGCCGTATGACGCAGTTCAAGGACAAGCAGGCCAAGGGTGAAAAGAATCTGTCCGGCGGTCTGTATACCTACCCTGCTTTGATGGCGGCGGATATCCTGCTGTATGATCCGGACTATGTACCGGTTGGTGATGATCAGAAGCAGCATGTCGAATTAACACGTGATGTGGCGGCCAGAATGAATCACCGCTATGGCGAGCTGTTCAAGCTGCCGGAGCCTCTGATTGGCAAGGTTGGTGCCCGTATCATGTCATTGAATGATCCCAGCAAGAAGATGTCCAAGTCAGATAACAATGACAAGGGATGCGTCTATCTGCTGGATGATCCCAAGAAAGCAAGAAAGAAGATCATGGGTGCTGTCACTGACAATGAGGCCCATGTCCACTATGATCCTGACTATCAGCCGGGTATTTCCAATCTGATGCAGATCATGTCATCGCTGGAAAATGACCGGCCGTTTGGTGAGATTGAGGCCCAGTTTGAAGGCAAAGGCTATGGTGACTTCAAGCGCGCTGTGACGGATGATGTATGTTCCCTGCTGGAAAACATCCAGGCAAAGTACAATGACGTTATTTCCTCTGACCTTCTGGAGACAACTCTGCGCGATGGTGCTGCCAAAGCAAATGTGATTGCCAATAAGAAGCTGGATCAGGTGCAGCGTGCCATCGGCATGGAAATCATCGACAAGTAAGCAAAGACAGGATCCCTGCGGGGATCTTTTCTTTTGGCCAAAAGAAAACCGGCATTGCCGGCATGTTCATCAGTCAATTGGTTTCTGGTAGTAATTGCCATAGATCTTTTCGACACTGTTGATGGCAATGAAGGCATGTTCATCTGCCTTGCGCACATTCTCAACGACTTCCTTGAGCTGATACGTATTGATTGTCGTGATTAACATCCAGTGCACCTGATCTGTAAAGCCGCCTTCGCACTTGATCTTGGTGATGCCATGGCGGCATGTATGGAAGATGGCAGCACATACTTCATCGGGCATGTTGGTAACAATATCCAGGGTGGTCAGCTTATAGCGCTGGTGCATCATATTGACGACCTGGGTGGAAACGTACTGGAAGATGATGGAATACAGGGCAACCGACCAGCCGTACAGAGCACCGGCGATCACCAGGATCACAGCATTGGCGGCCAGCATGTAGTTCCATGTTTCCTTGTTAAGTTTCATGGACAGCCAGATGGCAATGAAATCGGTGCCGCCGCTGGAGGCATTGGACTGCAGGGCAAGACCGATGGCAAAGCCATTGATCAAGCCGCCGAATACCGCAATGAGCAGGATCTCATGGGTGATGACCGGCAGTTTGAGTACACTGGTGAAAAAGGATGTCAGTGTATACCAGATGACGGAATACAGGATGAACTTGTGGCCGATTCTGCGGAAAACCAGAATGGTAACAAGGAAATTCAGCACAAAATAGAAAACAGAGAAGCTGATATTGAGATGCAGGAATGTATTGCATACGGCCGAAAGCAGCCGTGACAAACCGGCAAAGCCGCCCGGGAACAGGTTGCCGCTTTTGACAAAAGAATTCATACCGAAGGAATACAGGAAACTCGAAGCCATAATGACAGTGATATACTGGATATCCTTCTTTGAAAAATTCATCTTGCTAATTTCTGCAGCAATCGGATTCTTGCTCATAGCATGGTTCCTTCCTTATCACTTCAGCGTTTCTGATAAAGGCTCTGCAGGAAGATTTCACATCTTTTGACCTGGTTTCTGATGACCCTTACGTCAACGCCGACTTCTATTTTAAGGCCGGATGAAAAAAGGACAAGAGAAGATATCTGATTTTTGGTATGGACGGAAATGAGCCTGGACGCATCCAGCCAGATACAGTCCGGGTTGGAGGGAGATGTGGTTGGAAAGTAAATGGTATTGAGGCGTTCTGACAGCAGCACCGGTGCTTTGCAATGAAAGCCGGTCAATGCTCTGTAGGCATCTTCCCTGCCCTTGCGTGTGCAGCCATACCGGATACATAAATGGTCTAAAAAAACCTGAGGCCGATCAGCCACTGTCTCTCTGCTGCCATCTTCATACAGCAGCGTCGTGCGCTGTGCCCCGGGGTCAAACTGCATCATAACCGGAAGTCCCATATCACTTCTCCCTGCAGCTGCAATAGCCATCATGGCAGCTGCTTTCCTGCTCATCCTGTGCACACAGAATTTCCATGGCACGTGTATCCATCGCATAAGCTTCCATCTGGATCTTTGCACCCATGGGCAGAGCATTGACGCCAATCACGGTACGGGCCGGATAGGGATCATGAAACATCTGCTGAAAGACTGTGTCCATTCTTGCATAATCATTCATATCTGAAAGATAGACACGCACCTGAACCGCATAGGAGAGATCCAGTCCGCGCAGAGCCAGGAGGTGCTGCAGATTTTCAATGCAGCGCTTTGTCTGACATGCAATATCTCCATCTGTCAGCGTATTGTCATCTTCCAATGGCAGCTGCCCGGAAATAAAGATGTAATCACAGACAGAAAGTGCCGGTGAATAGGCACCTTTGAGATGCGGTGCCTTCTGGGTCTGCAGCGTTTCAAAAATCATAGGTTCCCTCCTGATCAGAAGTAGAAAAGATCGTCATCTTTCTCATCCCGGCCGTCACTGATATCTTTCCAGAATGCAAAGTAGCTCTCTTTTCTGTTTGTTGATCTGTTTTTGCTGGTGCTGTGCAGGAAAGAAACAAGAAGTACAATGCCGATCACACAGAAAACAAGCATCACGGCAAGTGACAGATAGTCATTCAAAGATTCCAGCATATTCCCTTCACTGCCTTTCCATCATAGCCAACCGCTGTGGTGCTGTCCATCAGAGTGCTTTTCAAGGAAATCTGCACCCTTGATCACTTCTGTTGTGGAGCAGCCCGGATAGCCAAGCTGTTCCTCGACGGCATACACCATCAGTGCCACACAGTTGGCCAGGTTCAGGCTGCGGGCCTCTGGCACCATGGGAATGCGGATGCAATGATCCAGATTCTCGCGCAGAATCTGCTTGTCAATACCAGTGCTTTCTTTGCCAAAGACAAGATAAATATCTTTGCCAGCGACCTGATCTTTGCGGTAATCAAAGCTGTCCGGGGTATGGCTGCCATAGCGGGTGACATAGTACATGGCACCGTCATGGCTCTTTTGAAACGATGGCCAGTCATGCCAGATATCCCACTGCAGGTCCTTGATGTAGTCCATGCCTGCTCTTTTCAGATGCTTGTCATCCATATAGAAGCCAAGCGGCTCAATGAGATGCAGACGGATACCAAAGGCACTGCAGGTACGCATAATATTGCCTGTGTTCTGCGGTATTTCGGGTTCATAAAGTACAACGTGGATCATGCTTTCACCTTCCTGAATGAGAATCGATGCCATGGCATCCAAAGCAGGATGCCAAGCAGTGCCAGCAGGCCGGAGCTGATGGCACAGATGCGCAGGACAAGATGTTCAAAGAAGTCCTGTGGAAACATATTGATCATGATGGAAGAGTTAGGATTGAGCAGCCAGTAGTCGTTTTTCGTAAAGAACAGTTCATGGAAGTCATACCAGAATCCGGAGAAATCCGCTGCCATCCAGATGGCCAGAAAGACAATGACAAGCAGTGTTAAGGAGATGCCTGCCTGATAGCCTTTCTGCAGCATTGCCTGGCGGTGATGCCTGTTGATCACGAGCAGTATGGCAAAGCCGGCCGCCGTACAGATGGCAAGAACATTGCGCACCAGAACTGCTTTCTGATAGAGGTCTTTGACATCCACCATATGGGCGGTTTCCCGCTCATTGAATACTTCCTGTTCACTCCCATTGACTTCTGCCTGGATGACGATATCATCCCGTTTGTTTTCCAGATAGTCCAGAAGAACATCGGCAGCGGCAATGACATCTTTGCTGTCCATGCCGGTATTTTCTTCCACTTCTTCACTGTTCAGCTCCTTTGCATAGAAGTTTCTGCTGAAGCAGCACTTCTGTACCACACTCAGGATGAGAACAATAGACAGCAGAAAAAACAGCAGGCCGCAGAAGAAATTACAGGTTTTCTTCATCCAGCCACTTTTCCAGTTTTGCGACGGCCTTGCCGCGGTGGGAGATGGAATTCTTTTCTTCCTTGCTCATCTCTGCCATCGTCTTGTGCAGCGGCGGATAGTAGACGATCGGATCATAGCCAAAGCCGTTTTCACCCTTTGGTGCCCGGGCAATTTCACACTGGCAGATTTCACAGAACACGACCGGCTTTTCATTTGGTCTTGTTACGGCAATGGCACATGTATAGTGGCAGCCGCGGTTTTCTTCCTTTTCCATGCGTTCCAGAATGACTTTGTTCTTATAGTCATACGGCGTATCATGGCCCAGATACCGGGCACTGTGGACACCTGGCTCGCCGCCAAAGGCATCAATACAGAGGCCGCTGTCATCGGCAATTGCCATGATGCCATAGCGCTTTGTGACCGCATTGGCTTTGATCACGGCATTTTCTTCAAATGTCGAGCCGTTTTCTTCAATTTCCGGCATATCCGGGAAATCGGCAAGACTTTTGACAACATAGCCTCTCGGGCACAGCATCTGTTCAAATTCACGGATTTTTCCTTTGTTTGTACTTGCAACAACAATTACTTTTTCTTCACTCATGGGATTCTTCCTTTCTGTCACTGAGATATCGGTTCTGATCTGCTGCGGCAAACGCAGCAATTTCTTTCTGCATTTCATCATCGATCTGGCTGACTCTGCCTTTTCCCTGTATATATGGGTCAATCCAGCGTTTTTTTGCCGGCACCATGCGGGCATGTGTATCTTCCCGGCAGGATGGATATACTGCAGAGAGATGGCAGAAATCGACCCAGCGGCGATGGTATGTTTCATCTTTGCACAGCAGTTGGATAAATGATGGCTCATCTGTATAGAGATCTGCTTCTTTGACAATGCCATCCTGCAGTGCATCATGGACGATCTCCGCCAGGATCTGCATGGCATAGCGGTCAAAGTCTGATGCATAGACATTTCCGCACTGCAGGCTTCGTTTGGCAAACAGAATCGCCGGCAGACTGTGGGCAAAAATCAGTTCTTCTTTGTCTGCCTGCAGATCTTTCAGCATCCATTGTGCCTCATCCAGCGTGCCAAAGCCATAGTTGATCATGTTGCCAAGTGTATATTCCAGCCTGTCAATGCTCAGCTGCGGCGAAGCATTGTCACAGATCGGATAGCGGTGATAGTCCAGTGTTCCTTCCAGATCAATGCCATATCCTGCAAGAATGGAAGGAATGTCCGGATCATTGCAGATGATGTGTCTGCCTGCCTGTTCGGTATATTCCTGCTTGATATAGTCATGGTGGACAAAGTCAATGACATGGGAGAAGACCGGTGTGGAAATGTCATGGAAAAGACAGGCACAGACCGCTTCCCTGCTTTGATGGAAATGCACAGCCAGCAAGGCTGTTCCCAGGCTGTGCATATAGCGTGAATAGGCATGCATTTGCTGAAATAATGGCCGTGATGTGCAGTTCATGCCGCAGTTCATATCAATGCGCTGCAGGCGTCTCATTGCCTTTGTTTTGGCAAGATCTGAAACATAATCCGGTATTTGCTGTAGATACAGAGATAGCAGTTCGTTCATCGTCTGTCATTATAAAACAGCGGCAGGAATTTGTCCCACCGCTGTTGGATGATCAGATGTTTGATCTGCTCAGATCAGGAAGTACTTGATGATGAAGATGACAGCCAGTACATACATCAGTGCGGATGTCTCGTCTGTCTTCTTGCAGAGCAGGTGCAGGATGACCCAGGAGATGACACCAAAGGAAATACCTTCAGAGATGCTGTACGCAAAGGCCATCATCGTGATGCAGATGAAGCACGGGATGGCATCGACCAGATCGCTCCAGTCAATCTTGGATACCTGCTGCATCATCAGGAAGCCGACAACGATCAGCGCCGGTGCTGTTGCAAAAGACGGAACGGTCAAAAACAGCGGGCTCAGGAAGAGTGCCAGCAGGAAGAGAACACCGGTTGTGACAGAAGTCAGACCTGTGCGGCCGCCTTCGGCAATACCGGAAGAAGACTCAACGAAGGTTGTGATGGTAGAAGTACCGCAGCAGGCACCAACAACAGTACCTACAGCATCTGCCAGCAGAACGCCTTTGATGCCAGGCAGTTTGCCGTTTTCATCAAGCATGCCGCTCTTGGAAGCACAGCCGATCACGGTTCCCAGTGTATCGAATACATCGACAAACAGGAAGGAGAACATCATGACAAAGAAGTCCATCGGATGTTCGGCAATGAACGCAAAGTCAAACTTGAACATGGTCGGTGCCATGGAAGCCGGTGCAGATACAATGGCAGTCGGCAGCACAGAATAGAAACCGGCATCCGGATTCGGCTTGTACAGGCCGCACAGCTGGCAGATGATGCCAAGCAGCCATGTCACAAGAATGCCCCAGAGCATGTAGCCTTTGACGTTCTTCTTCAGCAGATAGAAGATCAGGATGGTGCCGATGAGCATCAGCAGAATCGTGATGCCTTCACTGGAGAATGTACCATCTGCCAGGGAAGACTTGAAGGAAAACAGGCCGACCAGTGTGGAGTCATTGTTTACGATGACATGTGCATTCTGCAGGCCGATGAAGGTGATGAACATACCGATACCAACAGAGACAGCAACCTTCAGCGGACCTGGAATCGCATTGAAGATCGCCTCACGGATGTTGGTCAAAGACAGGATGATGAAGATGATACCTTCAATCAGAACAGCTGTCAGTGCTGCCTGCCAGGAATAGCCCATGGTGCCGCAGATTGTGTAGGCAAAGTAAGCATTCAGGCCAAGGCCGGCAGACAGTGCAAACGGCTTGTTGGAGAATGCAGCCATGCAGAAGCAGGCAATGGCAGATGAGACGGCAGTTGCAGTCAGAACAGAGCCGGCATCCATGCCCGAAGCACTCAGAATGGTAGGATTGAGTGCCAGGATATAAACCATGGTCATGAATGTTGTAAGACCAGCAATCAGTTCTGTGCGGACTGTTGTGTTGTTCTCACGGAGTTTGAAGATTTTTTCTAGCATATAGCCCCTCTTTCCTTGCCCGACATACCGTGAAAAACAAAAAAGCTGCGTTATTATCCCCATAGCGCAGCTCATGTTTCTTGTAAACATCGTAGTCCGGCTGTTATGGCAGCCAGGTAGAAACACTTCCGCCAATCCGAAAGCATATACGATATGCAGGACACGAGTATTATAGCATTCATGTCACTGTTCACAAGAAAATCACATATTCATTTTCGAAAAATGATGTGCATCAATGAAAGCGTTTTGTAACAATTACCACCGCAGCAGCTGCACATGCCCCTGCCATCAGGATTCCCCAGGAAGCAGATGTACCGACACCAGTCGTGGCAGGAATTCTTGGCTCTGCCTGATCCACCATGACAATCACCTGCGGATGATCCTTTGTTCCAGTCACCGTAAACGCAATATCCTCTGCTTTCAGATACCCATTGGGTGCTTCCTGTTCCCGCAGAACATAGTTCTTTTCCGTATTGACATACGAAGTCAGATCAAATGCTGTATCACTGCGGCTTTCAAAGCGGACCACTTCCTTCTCATTTCCATCTTTATCCACTTCCAGAACCACTAACTGCGCACCAGAGAGCAGATTGCCATGCTCATCACATTTGCGGATCTCAACCGGCGCCAGCGCATCCACCATCTGCAGCAGCACTGGTTCCTTTGTGCCTTCTTTCTCGACATGGAAGACAAGATCCTCTGCCCGATAGACGCCATTGATGATTTTCTCTTCATGAATCCGGTAGTCTTTTCCTGCCTGCAGAGCTGTTTTGATCCGGTATTTTTCTTTCGTTGTTTCCCAGGTTTCAAGAAGATCCCCTGTTTCCTGATCATACAGCTGCAGGGTGGCACCAGCTACCGGGCTGCCTGCATCATCCACCTTTTCAATATCATAGCGGATCTTGGCATTGACAACCTGCAGATGCAGATCCTGCTTTTCTTCTACTGTAAAAGTCATATCCTGCATGCTGTAGTACCCTGGCAGACCGGAAATTTCCCTTAACATATAGATTTTGCCAGCGATCAGATTGGAAAGCTGCTGCACAGAGCCATCTGTAAGGATTGTCTGCACGAGACTGCCATCTTCATCCAGAATTTCAAAAGTGATGCCGGACAGCGGCCTGCCTTCATCATCAATCTTTTCAATCGTGGTTTCGACATCTTCCATCACCAGATGCCTGTTCTCTTTCCCGGCTCTAAAAGGAATGTCATTGGCCTTTGCATAGCCTGCCGGGGCAAGATCTTCCTGCAGGATGTAGTCTTTTCCTTCTTCCAGATTCAGGATGGCATGTGATGAGCCATCGGAAATCCATTCATCTACCGTATTACCGGTATCTGCTTCTGTCACACGCATCGCAGCATCCTTGACCTCTTTGCCGCCTAGGTCTTCCTTGCTTACGGTAATACTGGTATTTTTCACTTTCAGTGTCTGTCTGCCCGGGCGTGCCTTGACAGCAAAATCAAATTCTTTGATACGCACATAGCCATCCGGTGCTTTCTTTTCCAGCAGGATGTATGTTTCCTTTGGATCCAGACCCGTGATCACATATGGTGTATTGCCGGATACCCAGGCTGCGATCTCTTTTCGATCTGATTTTCTTTGCAAAGAAAGCTGTGCCCCGGACAGCACCTTGCCATCCATGTCTTCCTTGACAATCTCCAGCTGAGTCAGCTGATTAACAATGGCAAGCTGTACATCGTAGGTCTTTGTTGTCTCATCACTCTGGCTGATCACAACAGGGTGTGACTTCTGGTCCATCAGGATACCAGCCGGTGCTTCCAGTTCTTTCAGATGATATGAGCCAAGCGGAATCTTTTTCAGCAGATAAGAACCATCGCCATTCAGATAAAAAGATGCGAACAGTTCTCCTTTTTCCAACAGCACAGCCCCATCAGTTGGATCAATGATCCGATCCGCCGCATACAGTCCAAACTTCACTTTGGAAAGATCCTGCTGTTTGACAAGTGATACATCCGCATCCATTGTTTCAATTTTTTTCTGCAGATGCAGCTGGCCATAGACAGGTGTATTGGCAATCTGTGTACGCACAACCTGCGTGCCATCTTCCATGATTTCACTGATGCCGGATGCTTTGACTGTAATCCGGATCGGACTTGTTTTGACAAAGCCAGCCGGTGTCTGTACTTCTTCAATCAGATACACACCTGCTTTGACTTTCAGCGGTGTTGTCAACGTACCTTTTTCTTCATGGCTGGCATATATGGTGCCAGTAGGAAAAGAGAGCTCTGAGGATGCGGTACGGAAGGTATCTACTGTGCGCAGTCCTACTTTCTGTGTAACGTAGGCATCCATGGGATTACCATGTTTATCCTGAATCTGTTTGATCTTAAACGCAGCTGAGCGGTATGTAATATTTCTTCCGGTTTCTCCGTTTGTCTTGATCAGCTGCAGGGCATACTCTTTCTCATCATTGGTAAAGGACACCTGCCGGATAGGATTATTCTGGGTCCCGGAGATGACAAACTCATAGATATCCGGGCAGATCTCAGCTTCCTGATCCACGGCATGGATCTGGGCCGCAAGATAGGTGCCATAGGCAAGATCTCTGGAAACAGCACGGCCATATTTGTCAGTGGTCATGATGTCATATTCCATGATGGCAAACTGCTCTTTGTGCTGGATGGCTTCCTGAACGGAGCCATACTGCTGTACATAGCGTTTCAATACAACCGCAAACACTGCCCCTTCTTCTGGTTTATCATCGATCTCAGAGCCTGGTTTCTGATTGTAATGCTTGTAAATGCCAAGCCTGCCGGATACCGGATTTTCCTTTGCCTGTGCATCGATGGTGCGCCGGTTGCCAGCCGCTGCAGTTTTAGAAAGAGAAAGCATGATCTTCTCTTTGGACAGCAGATAGCCTTGGGGTGCTTTGACTTCGATGGCATAGTAGTCACGATCAAACGGCAGGCCGCGGATGATGTTGGAAGTGCCATCCGCATTGATCACAAACCGATCCGTTCCACAGAACTTCCTGTCAATCTTCTGATTGGTGCTGGCATCATACACATCATAAACGGCACCGGCAAAGCTGGCATCACCCTGTACTCTGCCTGCCACAGCATCTGTCTTATGCAGACGGATTTGGGTATCGGCTGTATTCTGAACTTCCTTCTTAACAGGATGATCAATCCGTTCCAGTGCACTGCCAAGCTCAATCCGTTCTGGATTGTCATTGACATAGCCATCGGGTGCCTTTGTCTCCATGGCATAAAAGCTTGTGTAAGATGGATGGTAATACAGCTCCATCGTGCAATTGCCATTTTCATCCGTCAGAACGCGGGCAGGCTGTCCGTTTGTCATTGTGGCAACGGTGCCATCTGCGTGGTACAGGGTAAATTCTGCTCCGGCAAGACGCAGGGACCGGTCATAACGGTCCTGCTTTGAAAAGGAAACTTTGATGCGCCTGGGCTGGTTGGCAATCGGAATGGAAATCTCTTTATCACACGCGGCGGTAAAAGAAACCGGAGTTGCAGCCTGGTAGCCTTGTGGTGCCCTGGTTTCTACAAGGGTATACTGCTTTCCTTCTTCGAGATTTTCCACCCAGTGATCCGTCCCATCTGATGTCCAGGCATCGGCCACACTGCCATCTTCCCTGCGCACTTCAAAGGCTGCCCCAGCCAGTGGTTCACTGGTAACCGCATCAATCTTGACAACTTTCAGACGGCCGTCTTTCATCTGGCACGAAGCTGTTTCTCCTGCCCGCACCATCACCTGCACTGGTTTTGCCTTGATATAGCCTTTCGGTACTTCCAGCTCGCGCAGTTCATACGTTCCTGGTGCGGTGGTAACAATGTGGGGATTACCATCACTGATCCATTCTTCAATCAGTCTGTCACCCTGAAACAAGCCAAGTCTTGCCCCGGCAATACCGGAACCAGAAGGGTCTTTCTTGACTACCTCGGCTTTGCCTTCCGGGATGTTCAGCTCAATCTCGCCGCCATACTGAACGGTGCGGCCGACAGTCTGATAGTTTACGGTGACACCGTTGTTATAGCCGGTCAGCGGTCTGCCGCGCGGTGACACTAAAGGATCGGTGTACAGCGAGATGGCAATGGTGCCAGTGCTGGTATCCAGCCTGGTGATTTCAGCATGATAGGTATGATAGATAGGTGCATACATACCATAGACAGAAATATCCTTGGTCGGACCGATCCCGCCTGGATTCAGACAGTGCAGCACAATATCACCGTTTGTAAACAAGTGGGAAATCTCGGAAAGGCCTCCATCCAGCCAGCTGACATGGAAACGGTTGGCATAAATGTCTTCATTGGAGAGTGTCAGTCTTCCTGAAAAGGTATCACCTGCCTTGGCATTCGCAAAGGAGGATGGAGCCAGTGCCCTGGCCTGCCTTCTTCTTTTTGAAACAGTGCCATAGTGAAATGCCTGTGACTGCTCTTTGGTAGCAAAGCTCAGCTGCATCATCTTTGTATGGCCGAAAATGGCAGTTGTCTCTTCCTTCTGACGCATGCCATCGCCAATCGTACTGGTACTGCCATCCGCATTGAAAATGCCCCACATGGCTGTCACAAGACCTTCTTCACCAGAGGCGTAGATCTGGATTTCTTCATCCCGAACACCGGTAATTTCTGCATCCAGCATCTCTGCATCACTGACGGTGTACACTTCCTGTGACCCATCGTTTCTGACGATGCGGATACTGCCGATCCCATCGGCACGGATGAGCATAGTGTCTGTTTCTGTGGAAACAGACTCACTGTGTTCAGCAGGATCCTGTGTGCTTTGCGGCAATGGACTTTCCTGAGCGATGGCTGGTGCCATACTGCTGCCCAGAAGAAACATTGTGCCAAGCATGGTAAAAATCTTTTTACACGTTCTGTGCATACTTCCCCTCCTTTTTTCCAACAAGAAAAGGAACCAGCAGTTCTTTGCTGATTCCTCATGTCTACATCATACGGATTATAAAAGGGATTTCAATCGTCACTGGCCGCCAATACCGCCAGATCAGTTGGATGCAGGCCGTCCTGATCCAGTGTATACAGCTGCCGGGCAGTACTTTCCAGAAAGGAACGGTCATGGGAAACCATGATCACTGCACCTGGAAAAGCAGAGATGGTTTGGGCAATGACAGGTGCGGACAATGGTGAGAAGTTGCGGGTGGGCTCATCCAGCAGCAGAACATTGTCATGTTCCAGCTGCATCTTCAACAGCAGAATCTTGCCCTTCTGTCCGCCGCTGAGCGTTTTGATCGGCCGTTCCATCTCAAGGCTTGTATAGCGCATCGCCCCCAGCATCTGTCTGACATGTGTCACTTCTTCCTTTTTCAACGAGGGGCACAGAAAAGAGATGGCATTTTCTTCTTCGTTCAATACCTCATCATAGTTCTGGGGCATCCAGCCAATACGCAAAGCATTCTGGCTCTGCAGCTGATGGTAGATTTCCTTCATCAGGGTTGTCTTGCCACAGCCATTGCGGCCGATGATAGCAAGATGCTGCGGACCTTTGACCTGAAGAGAAACATCATGGGCAAGTACATTGCCATCAATCGATAATAACGGCAGATGCAGATCCAGCACCATGCGGCCATTAGGGATCGCTGTATCTTCAGGGAAGGAAAACAGGATTACCTCTTCCGTTTCCACTTTCTGATGCATATTTTCCTTCTCTTCATCCAGCCGTTTACCCTGTGCCTTGATGCTGTGCATCTTCTTTTTCAGCAACTGGCCGGTATGGGGATCCTGGCGGGAAACATTGCGCAGATCATGTTCCACCTGCTGGCGGACACGCTGGTATTTCTCCATCTTTCTGGCATAGTTTTTCTGATCACTGATGGCCAGAGCATCCTGATGATGCAGTGACAATGCACGCTGCTGCAGATAAGCATCATAGCCGCAGCCAGCCACATTGACGCGGGATTCCTGTTTGGATTTCAGCAGTTCCAGATGCACGATCTTATTGGCCGTATGGCGTAATAAAACCTCATCATGGGAAACATACAGGATGATACAGTCTTTGCAGGAGACAAGGAATTTCTGCAGCCAGTCCAGTGTTTCCAGATCCAGATCATTGGAGGGTTCATCCAGCAGTAATAACTGTGCCTTGGAAAACAGGATCCGGCTCATGCGGATCTTGATGCTCTCTCCGCCGGATAATGTATCCATTCTCTGGTCACTGTAAAACATCTCGACCGGCAGATTCACATTTGCGGCCACCGAAGCAATTTCATCTGATGACGCATAGGCAAACAATGGCTCTTCGCAAAGATATTCATATATGGTGCCATCATACGGATCCCGAATCTGTGTAAGATATCCCTTCTTCAAGGAACAGGAACAGGTCCCGGAAACATCTGCATATGCCTGAACCAGAGAAGGATTATAAATCCATTTCAATAGAGTTGACTTGCCATTGCCTTCTTCGCCGATCAAAGCACATACATCCCCTTTATTCAAGGTAAGCGAAAAGTCTGTGATCAGACTGCGCAGATCAGCACGGCATACGATTGTAAGATGATTGATTTGTAACATGCACACTCCGTTCTACTCCCACACTGCAGCTGTAAATACAGCAGAATCCGCGGGCAAATGCCAGGAGACACTTCATTTACCAGCAGAACTTAATTGCGCATGCCTATCACTTCCTGATTGCTCAGGCCTTTCTACGGATGAAGATTGTAACATAGTAAGGATATAGTTCAAAGGAAGAATATTTCCAGAATGTAAAAATACAGCATTGCATTTTCGAAAACCGATGGTACAATAATATCTGCTGTTGGGATATAGCCAAGCGGTAAGGCAACTGGCTCTGAACCAGTCATTTCGGGAGTTCGAATCTCTCTATCCCAGCCTGAGGATTCCTGGACAGTCGTTCAGGAATTTTTATTTTGCAAAAAAAAGCCCTTAAATAAAGGTTTTTAAGCAATTTTTTAAGGCACCTGTCAAAATCGGTTTTGGAAAATTTCACAGAATTCCAAAGATATTTTGGGCCTGCTGTAATATAGACGTAAGAATAATTGAAATTGCGAAAAACAAGTATAAACCTTGACTGTTTCGTATATGACAACTGGGGTCTCTCTCCCAGCAATGAAGGAAGATTCTGCAGATGATGCTCCATCTTAGTTTTGCTTTTACAGGATTAAGAAAAGAAGACACTGCATGACAGCATCTTCTCCCTTTTCCTCCTGGATCATTCTCTGTAATCTTTACTTTCTGCGCTTTTTCAGCTTCCTGTGCGGTTTGAGTTTCTGGTCTGACCACAGATAATAAGAAATGATGGCTTCTGACTGCCACAGGAATGAATTTTCATCAAAGATCGTAATCAGTTCTGAAATGGTACCTGGCTGGTATCCCAAGGCCATATCATCTGTACGGCAGTCATCAATTTTCTGATCGATTAAGGCTTTGAAGAAGCGGCGGGTATCTTTGTTTTTATGCTGCAGATCTCTGAGAGTTTCTTCTGCTTTGTCAAAATTGCCAAGCCGGAAATACAGTGCAGACAGTGCCAGCAGCATACTGCTGTCCGGACCATACTCGCTGAATCTTTCGTACAGTTTTTCAGCCGGCTTTTGATCCAGCGTCGTGGCATACAGGCTCATCAGAGCCAGGCGTGCACCCGTATTGTCATTATTGTTGAGCCGGATGATTTCTTCTCCGGTTGCCTCAGCCAGTCTGTACATACCACAGTAAATTTCCAGCTTCATCCGCATGCCAAGGGCGCGGATATAGGGTCTTGTTTCAAGAATCATCCAGAAATCACCAACGTCCTTGTCAAGATAGCCCTTCTGTCTCATCAGCTTTTCACCATGATCACAGACTTTGCGCATGGCAAGAAGATTTTCGAAAACGTCTTCATACTCAGTATTGAATGCAATCATTGTCTCTGCATCCAGATTATCCGGATCCAGAGAAAGCGCATTGCGGGCATAGCGGATGGCATCGTCCTTATCATCTGTCTCTTCGGCAAGTTCCATCCAGTCATCACTTGTTTCGGCACTGTCTTCATCTAAAACAGGCCGATCAGGAAGCGATGCGTTGTACTCCATCATAAACTGATTGGTCAGCCGGCGAAGGTCTTCCTCCGTATCTGCTCCGCCATGCTTTTCAATATAGTCATAGAGTTCCTTAATAGCCCTTTCTGTATCTCTGCTCATAAGATTCCTTTCTGTTACTGTTATAGCAATTTTATTTGTCCTGGCACAAAACAAATATGCTGTTGTCAATGCCGGACTGATCTGTATCCACATTTTAGCAATTCCGTTATATCCATACAACCTGCGTGTGGTGTTTCTGATTGTATATAAGCTTGTTTGCGGTAAAATACGTGTTGGTAAAGGAGTATAAACAATGACAGTGAGAACGAGATTTGCGCCGTCCCCTACCGGGTACATGCACATTGGCAACCTGCGGACTGCGCTTTATGCATATCTTGTTGCCCGCAAGGACCCCAATGGTGTCTTCATTCTGCGAATTGAAGATACTGACCAGGGCAGACTTGTAGAAGGCGCAACAGATATCATTTATGAGACCCTGAAGCAGTGCCATCTGGATCATGATGAGGGGCCGGATGTCGGCGGTCCAGTTGGTCCGTATGTGCAGTCTGAGCGTGTCAAGAGCGGTCTGTATATGAAGTATGCCAAGGAGCTGGTCCGGCTTGGCGGTGCCCACTATTGTTTCTGTGACGAGGACATGATCAATGCCCAGAGAGAGCTGCAGGAAGCCCGTGGAGAATCCTTCAAGTATGATGATCCGTGCAAGAAGCTGACCATTGAGGAAGCAGAGAAGCGGATTGCGGCTGGTGAACCTTTCACCATTCGTCAGACCATTCCGGAAACCGGTACAACATCCTTTGATGATGAAGTATTCGGCCGCATCACGGTTGACAATGAAACACTGGATGAGCAGATTCTGATCAAGAGTGATGGCTTCCCGACCTATAATTTTGCCAACGTTGTGGATGACCACCTAATGGGCATTACCGATGTTGTCAGAGGTATGGAGTATCTTTCTTCCACGCCGAAGTACAATCTGATCTATAACGCGTTCGGCTGGGATATTCCGCGTTATATCCACTGCCCGCCGGTCATGAAGGATGAACACCACAAGCTGTCCAAGCGTAATGGCGATGCGTCCTTCCAGGATCTGGTTGCCAAGGGATATCTGCCTGAGGCAATTCTGAACTACATTGCCCTGCTTGGCTGGTCACCTGAGGATGACCGTGAGATCTTTACACTGGATGAGCTTGCCAAGGCATTCAACGTCAAGAGAATCGGTAAAGTCGGTGCGATCTTTGATCCGGAGAAACTGAAGTGGATCAATGGCATGTGGTTAAGAAACATGGATCTCGACAGTTACTACAACCTGGTCAAGCCGTATATTGAGCAGGGTGTCAAAGGAAACTTTGACGGGAAGAAGATTGCGGCAATTCTGCAGCAGCGTGCCAATACGCTGACTGAGATTCCGGAGATGGTTGATTTCTTCGATGTCTTCCCTTCTTTCTCTACAGATCTCTATGTAAACAAGAAGATGAAGACAACGCTGCCCGTATCTCTGACCTCCCTGAAAGCAGCAAAAGAGGCTCTTGAGAAGATTGATGAGAAAGACTGGACGCAGGATCATCTGCATGAAGTTCTGCTTGCTCTGCCAAAGCAGATGGGTCTGAAGAATGGACAGGTTCTGTTCCCGCTGCGTCTTGCTATTTCCGGCAAGCAGTTTACACCGGGCGGTGCGATTGAGATTGCCGAGATTCTTGGCAAGAAGGAAACACTGCGCCGGCTGGATCTTTCCATTGCCCAGCTGGAAAAGGAAACGGCAGAACAGGCATAATCAAGAGAAGAAGTAAGAACTGGCTGAAAAGCCGGTTTTTTTGTGTCTGGGTGAAAGATGGATATAAAAAAAGATTCCTTTCGGAATCTAATCAGTGACGAGTACGGGATTCGGACCCGTGAAATGCCGCCTTGAGAGGGCGGTGTGTTAAGCCGCTTCACCAACTCGCCATACGAGGTTTCCCTCGTGCCTGCCTATATTACTACAGACAGAAAAGTAAAGCAATCTTTTTTTATGCGTTCAGCGCATTTTTAGATGCGTCAACCAGATCCTTGAAGCCCTTCTCGTCATGAATGGCGATCTCGGACAGCATCTTTCTGTTGATGTTGATGTTGGCCAGCTTCAGACCATGCATGAACTTGCTGTAGGACAGATCATAAGGACGTACAGCTGCGTTGATTCTGGCAATCCAGAGCTTGCGCATGTCTCTCTTTGTCTGCTTTCTGCCAGCGAATGCATAGCGCTGGGAACGCATGACCTGCTCATTGGCTGTCCTGTAGAGCAGATGTTTGCTGCCAAAATAACCCTTGGCAAGCTTTAAAACCTTCTTACGTCTATTACGTGTAGGTGTTGATCCTTTAACTCTCATCTTTGCCTATCCTCCAATTAACCCTGCAGCAGCTGCTTGTCACGCTTGAAATCTGTCTTGTCTGCAGTTGTGCGCTTTCTCAGATGCATCTTCTGCTTGTGAGTCTTGTTAGCTGCAAAATGCGAAATGTAGTTGTGGCTTGTAGCGAGCTTGCCGCTGCCGGTAATCTTAGAACGCTTAGCGAAGGTCTTCTTTGTCTTCATTCTGATCTTCTTGGGCTTTCTTGCTTTTGCTTTCATAGTGACTTCTCCTTTTCCTTATTTCTTCTTCGGAGCAAACACAACAGACATTGTGTTTCCCTCCATGCTGGGGGCTTTCTCAACATTCGCAATATCAGAAATACCGTCCATGAACTTATGCATAATTTCACGTCCGACTTCCTGACGGGTAATCATTCTTCCCCTGAACTTCATATCGATGCGGACTTTCTGTCCATCTTCGATCCACGCACGGGAACGTTCCAGTTTGGTATCAAAATCATGCTGGTCGATTACCGGTGAGACACGCAGTGCCTTCACTTCCGTAACATGCTGGTTCTTCTTCGCTTCTCTGGCTTTCTTCTGTGCTTCAAAGTGATACTTGCCATAGTCGAGGGTCTTGCAGACCGGGACTTTGGCATTCGGCGCAACACAAAGAAGATCCAGATTCATGTCATATGCTTTATCGAGTGCCTCGCGACGCGTCATTGTGCCAAGCTGTTCACCATCTGGTCCAATGACGAGAACTTCCCGGAAACGAATTGCTTCGTTAACCAGGTCTTCCGGTCCTTTTCTACCGTTACTGCTGCTTCTTCTGTACTTTGCCAAGCAAACCTCCTCATATAACTGAAAAACAGGTACGGATACACGCACCTGCCTTGGATTCCTAAATCGTTTCTTCGGCATTTCTACCCAGATCCCATGGGATACTCGGGTGAGAAGCGGTGCTTCTTCTTTCCGTCTTTCAGATTACCTGTCTATTAAACTCTGTTACTGTCTCTTTGTCAAGTTAAATCTCAAATCCTGTGACATTCACCGTAACATCTGATGCCTTGTATCCGGTCATGAACAGAATATTCTCATAGATCTTATTCTGCAGCAGTTCCGCCGTTGCATTGACATTGGCACCATACTTCACCTTGATGTCTGCTGTCACAAGCAGCTCACCCTTGTCAATTCTGACAGATACTGGTTTGGAAAAACGTGTTTCCTTCACTGCCACAGCGTTTTCAATATCACCAATGCTGATCTCAGCAATCGACTCAAAGACCGATTTATTGATGGCAATCATTCCATTCTCATTTTTCTTGTCAAGAATTACATAATCCTGCGCCATATTACTGCTCCTTTTTCTGTTGTTTATTATAGCATCTTCCTTCAAGGCACCTATTGGAAAATGATACCGATCTGATGCAAAAGTGTTGTCCGCACTGCTTTCTCACTGCTGGCAAAACTGTCATAGTCCGGATACCGCTCCTCACAGAAATTCACAAACTTCCGGAAGATTTCCATAACTTTATGCAGATTGTCTTCATGAACAATATCTACCCTGCCGCAGCTGATCAGTCCTTCCGCAAGGACAGAAAGCAAGGCATCATGGGCCTGTTTTTTCTCTCGTTCTGAATACTTCGGGAAGGTTCCGGCAAACCAGCCTGGCTGTACAAGCAGCCGTTCAATGACATGGACAAAGTCATCCAGGTCTTCAAAGTTATTGCCAGGCTGAATGGAAAACAGCATGGCAAAGAAGATATGCCACTGGAAGTCCGTATTCATGATGGACTGCCAGTATGTACCGAGCTTGCTGCAGAAGACATCGTCACTCATGTATGGCTTTTCCAGAAAGATTTCCTGTTTAAAGTCAATCTCACTCTGGGCAAGATAGTTGAGATGTTCCAGGTAGTCAACCATCATCTCGCGGTTATGGGTGCCGTTTACAAAGTCACGGATATAAATGTATTGGGCGAGAATGGCGCTGCACTTCTTGAAATCCGTGGTGAAGCCGACCGACTCAATCATCTTGCGGTTGACAAGTTCGTTGATACTCTGCGCGGTAAATACCTTGAATCCCTTTTCATCCATGCCGATCTGCTTACGGCTTGATTCATCAGAGATTTCGTTGTACATGATCTCCAGCTGACGGTCGACAACATCCAGATTGTCCCGGATGGCACCCAGCATGGATTTATTGAAACGGTCATACACAACAAAGTCAGGATTCTTGTAAACAACCTGATGTTCGATATCACTCCAGAAATTATGGACCATGGACTTGATCTGCAGTTCATAGTTTACTTTCGTGCCATTAAACAGATAATATCCGTCCAGCCGGTAAATGGTAAAGCCATTGCGCTGGTACTGGGGCTGGGGCATGCGCAGGTTCAGCCAGCAGTTTTCATTTTCCTTTGCATGGGCATAGCCGGTTTCCGGCTGATCAAAATGGCGGAACAGATGCTGGTAGATCTCGTTCTCATTGCGGATGAAACGGCACTGTATTGTAATGCCAATCAGATCAGACAGATGGGCAATGGCATCCTCACCATCTTTGCACTGCAGATAGAACTGGTTGCGGATCAGCTTTTCCTTGAGAGAATCCTCAGCCTTGATGCGGCTGGTCAGTGCGACAACGGCATCTTTATCATCCTGGCAGAGGATCTGACAGAACTGTTTCAGCTGTCCCATGACATACTCATAGCCTGCTTTATGCAGGTTATAGTAATTGATCGTATCATCAATGAATTCAAATAATTTCATTTCCATGTTTTGCATTACCTCAGGCGCAGCGCCTTTGGATACTTATTCTTCAGCATCTTCCCATCACTGTGGGCACCGCCCAGCACATAGCCTTTGAAGCAGACGGCATACCAGCCCCTGTCCATGGCTCTTGGAATGACCTCTCCGCGCAGGTAGTGGCATACTTCATCATCACTGAGATCCACTTTGTGCACAAAGCTGCCCCAGGCAGAAGTAAACAGGTTATGGGAAGGTTCAAAGCGGCCATAGCGCTCTTCCCCGAGGAAGACCTGATGGCGCATCAGCCGGCATCCGGCAGCCTGATAAAATGGCGAAGTACCGCCATAGATTCTGCCCCGTACAGAAAGCATATAGGGGTACGGCTTTGTGAGATTTTCTTTGAAAAATTTAGAGGCACAGGCAGGAATCTGCTCAGACTTGATCAGTCCTACGGATGGAACAATTTCTTTTCTGTCATCTTTTTCCATCAGGCAGATGAAGTGGCCTTCGCCGCCATCCATTGGATAGATGCGCCTTGCATATTCCGTATGGCCGGGATACGCAAGTGCTTCCCTGCCAAAGGGAACATCGATACGGACGGTATGCATGTCAGGATGGCGCTGCAGGAAGGATGAAATCTGCAGTTCATTCTCTTCCGGGGCAAAGGTACAGGTGGAATACACCATCTTCCCGCCGCTTTTCAGGCATGCATAGGCATTGTCCAGTATTTCTTTCTGCAGGGCTGCACACTCGGCCACAAGCTTTTCACTCCACTGGCGGCGTGCCTCTTCATTTTTGCGCATCATTCCTTCTCCGGAGCATGGCGCATCACAAAGCACGGCATCAAAAAAGGAAGGAAAAGCATCCGCCACATGTTTGGTATCACTGTTTAATACCATCGCATTGGCGGTGCCGCAGCGCTCAATATTCTCCAGCAGCACGCCTGCCCGTTTTGTATTGATCTCATTGGTGACAAGCATGCCGGTATGATCCAGCATCTCAGCAATCTGGGTGCTCTTGGAGCCCGGGGCTGCACAAAGATCCAGTACCTTCATGCCTTTTTCCGGGTGCAGGATGGTAACAGCAGCAGATGCACTTGGCTCCTGCATATAGAAAAGACCGGCAACACCAGCTGGGGTAGCACCAAGGCCGGTTTCCCCATGCAGATAGTAGCCGTTGACTGCAAACGGTGTCTTCTCCCTTTCAAGGTGTGTCAAAGCAAACAGGCTGTCATCGTCGATTTTCAGAGTATTGACACGGAAACCACGTCTGGGCTCGGTGTCAAGCAGATCAAAATACTGCTGGCACTGTTCAGCGCCAAGCAGTGTCTGCATACGTTTTCTATAAGTATCATTCATGATCAAAATAGTCTTTGATATCCCGTAAATCCTGTTCCATCTGCATGATCAGGTTGTCCTTGTTCTGAAAGCGGATCTCCGGACGGATATATTTCAGAAAAGCCAGGCTGATGTGGCGGTCATACAGATCGCCGGAGAAATCAATCAGGTATGCCTCCAGAGAAAGATGGTCAATGTCATTGAACGTAGGATTGCGGCCCAGGTTGATCATCGCCTGGTAGGATCTGCGGCCAACGGTTGCCATACCGGCATAGACACCGGTCTTGGGCAGCAGGTATTCATCATCAAATTCCACGTTGGCAGTCGGGAAGCCCATGCCCGTGCCGCGGTGGCGTCCATGGACAACCTTTCCTTCTATGGCAAACGGATAGCCAAGCATTTCCTGTGCTTCTTCCATTCTGCCTTCTACAATGCACTGGGAAATGCGGGTGGAAGAGATCTTGCCATGTTCGTCTTCAACCGGTGGAACAACTTCTACCTCATAAGGAACGTGTGTCTTAAGGAATTCTATATCGCCGCTTCCTTTGTAGGCAAAGTGGAAATCAAAGCCGCATACAAGTCCCTTCAGATTCAAAGAGCCGAGCACCTTGTCAATGAAATCCTGGGGTGAAAGTTCACTCATTTCACGGGTGAATTCCAGCAGGATGATGTTGTCCATGCCAAGCTTGACCGCCAGGTTCATGCGCTGGCGCATCGTGGAGATGTGGCGCACATGCTGCATGCCTTTGATGACAACCCAGGGATCCGGGTCAAAAGTGATCATGCCGGTTTCACAATTGTGGCGCTTTGCCATGGCAGTGGTTTCTGCCAGCAGTTTCTGATGGCCTCTGTGCAGGCCGTCAAAATAGCCGATACAGGCACACATTGGTGTCTTGCTTTTCTTCAGATTTGATAGACTCACGCGGATAATGCGCATCAGAACAACCCCCTTTGGCAGTGGTACAGGCCATCTTCTTTTTTCTCATAGGCAGCCAGGACATCATCGTGGCTGCACAGCATGATTCGGGATGAAGATACATCCAGCTGCAGCGGCTTGCCGCAGCGGATTTCTTTTTCATAAGGACTCCCATCCACCTGCAGCCAGGCTGGATCAATGACCTGTAATGGTGAAACAATGCCCTTTTCCAGGCAGTCAAAATCAGCTGCCTGGTCCAGGTTGATATTCTCAATGGATACCCGGCGCAGGGATGTCATTGTTCCGATCTGTCCCAGAGCATGGCAGTAATCCTGAATCAGGGTGCGGATATAAGTGCCGGAAGAGACAACCGCATCCATCTGATAGAGATTGTCTTTTACTTTTGTGACAGAAAGAGAGCTGATGTGCACAGGTCTTGGCGCCCGTTCTACTTCCCTGCCCCTGCGGGCAAGATCCACCAGTTTCTGGCCATTGATTTTAATGGCAGAATACATAGGCGGCACCTGCAGGATATCACCGGTAAATGGAATGCATGCTTCATCGAGCTGGGCCTGTGAGACCGGCCGGGGCGCGCTTTCCTGCAGAATGTTTCCCCAGATATCCTGGGTATCGGTTTGCTTGCCAAACACAAATTCAGCAATGTAATGCTTATGATTGCATATGCAGTACGGGGCAAGTTTTGTATAGCGGCCAAGCAGTACGATCATCAGTCCCTGGGCATTGGGATCAAGGGTTCCGGTATGTCCTGCCTTTTTTTCCTGCATCAGACTGCGGCACTTGCGGACTGCGGCAAAGCTGGTCATGCCAGCGGGTTTATTGAGCAATAATACAGCGTCCATAGCGGGCTCATTATAACATATCCATGCGTAATCATCCGGTCTCTGCTGCAATTGTATGAATGTCATGGTAGCCAATCTGGCTGAAATTTATTACAAATGGCAGTTGACAATATTTTTCATAGTGCTACATTTTACACAAGAAAACTGAATAGAGGTTGCGGTGCAGATGAGTACCTCCTGGAGCCGGCGGGCTGTGAACGGAGAGAAAGGCAATCACCGCCGAACGTGTATGCCGGCAGGCATGCAGCGTGGGGGTTGGGAAAACATCTCAGCCACTCCTTCGCAAGAAGAGGCGCTATTACTTACCGGATGTAAATAAACCGTGTGTGTAATAGCATACGGTTTTCTTATTTCGGGAGGAAAAGAAAATGAAAAACGCAATTCGCTCTGTTTCTGTTTCTGCATTATGTGCTGTTCTGCTGGCAGGCTGTGGTTCTGGCTCCGCTGCTGCCGCATCTGCTTCGGCAACTGCGGATGCCAATACCCTTCGGGTTGGCATGGAATGCAACTATGCACCGTATAACTGGACAACTACGGAGAAGACCGATACTTCCCAGCAGATTACCAGTGTTGATTATTGTGACGGCTATGATGTCATGATGGCAGAAAAGCTGGCTGAAAAGACAAACAAGCAGGTCAAGATCGTAAAGCTTGACTGGGACAACCTGATTCTGTCTCTGCAGAACAATCAGATTGATGCCATCATCGCTGGTATGACCGATACGGAAGAGCGTGAAAAGGAAGTTGCCTTCACAACACCGTATTATGTATCTACAGAAGTCATCATCGTTGAAAAGAATTCTGATCTTGCCAATGCGACATCACTTGAGGATTTCTCCGGCAAGAAGGTCGTTGGTCAGCTGAACACACTGTATGATACGATCATTGATCAGATTCCGAATGTACAGCACCAGCCTGGCGCCGAAACATTCCCGGCTGCCATTCAGGCACTGCAGTCCGGTGCGGTGGATGCAGTCACATCTGAGCTGCCGGTTGCCAAGGGTGTTGTCGAAGCAAATCCGGATCTGACTTACATTACATTTGAAGATGGCAAGGGCTTCACAGGTGCTGACAAGGACGCGTCTGTATCTGTGGCAGTACGCAAGGATGACAAGGATCTGCTGGATTCTCTGCAGAGTGCTCTTGATACCATTTCTGATGATGAGCGTGAACAGATGATGGAGACGGCTGTCAAGAACCAGCCGGCATCTCAGGATTAAGGGCTGACAGGAAGTATTCATGTTTATTCAGAACGTCATTGATATTCTCAGGACTTACTGGTCCAGCCTGCTTCTTGGCATCCGCACAACTCTGCTGGTTGCTATCGTTGGTACAGTATGCGGTTATCTGATTGGTCTGCTGGTTGGCGGACTGCGGGCAGTGAAACCGGATTACACAACACCAAAGCCTGCCCGTTTCGTCAAAAAATTCTTCGATATTCTGGCCAATATCTACATCACCATCTTCCGTGGAACACCAATGATGGTTCAGGCTCTGTTCTTCTATTATGCACTGCTGCATGTATTCAACTGGACAGCGCTGCAGGCTGCATTAACAGTTATTTCCATCAATACCGGTGCCTATATGGCAGAGATTATCCGCTCTGGCATTCAGGCAGTGGATCCCGGACAGACAGAAGCAGCCAGATCTCTTGGCATGTCCAATGCC
Source organism: Lactimicrobium sp. (assembly GCF_036453465.1). Classification (NCBI taxonomy): domain Bacteria; kingdom Bacillati; phylum Bacillota; class Erysipelotrichia; order Erysipelotrichales; family Erysipelotrichaceae; genus Lactimicrobium; species Lactimicrobium sp. The sequence continues at coordinate 50,048 of NZ_JAZHUW010000003.1, read as the reverse complement.
CAGACGATGATCTCAGTTGTCCTGCCGCAGGCTGTGCGCAATGCCTTCCCTGCCATCGGCAATGAGCTGATTGTCAATATCAAGGATTCCTCGGTACTGATGATCATCTCCATCACCGAACTGATGTTCCAGGCAAAGTCCATTGCTGGTACAACCTTCCACTTCACAGAGACTTACTTCATTGAGGCAATGATTTATCTCATCCTCAACCTGATTGCGACCGTGATTCTCAATGCGATTGAAAAGCGTATGAACAAAGGCAGCAAAGTCACCCTGCCGATGAGCGATACTTCGCCTGAAAGCATCAAACTTGCCAGACGTAAGAACACAACAAAAGGAGCCCTGTAATGAGTGAACCGTTAGTACAAATTGAAGATATTCATAAGAGCTTCGGCAGTCTGGAAGTATTGAAAGGCATCGATTTCAATGTCAATGAAGGCGAAGTTGTCTGCCTGATCGGCCGTTCCGGTTCAGGTAAGTCTACCCTGCTGCGCTGCATCAACCTGCTGGAAAAGCCGGACAGCGGCACAATCAAGGTTTTTGGTCAGGACATCCTCAAAACAAAGAATGTCAATGCCTATCGTGCGAAGGTTGGCATGTGCTTCCAGCAGTTCAATCTGTTCAATAACATGAATGTGCTGGAAAACTGTGTCAAGCCGCAGATGAAGGTACTCCACAGATCCCGCAAAGAAGCGGAGGAAAAAGCAATGGCGCTGCTGGATAAGGTCGGTATGGCTGACTTTGCACAGGCAGATGTCAGACAGATCTCCGGCGGCCAGAAACAGCGTGTTGCTATTGCCAGAGCATTGTGCCAGGATCCCAAGCTGATGCTGTTTGATGAGCCGACAAGTGCCCTGGATCCGGAGATGGTTGGTGAAGTTCTTAATGTCATGAAAGATCTTGCCAAAGAAGGATTGACCATGATTGTTGTTACCCATGAGATGTCCTTTGCCAGAGATGTTTCTGACCGGGTTGTCTTCATGAACAATGGCATTATTGAGGAACAGGGAACGCCCCAGAAGCTGTTTCAGTCACCTGACAGTGAAATTACCAAAGCGTTCCTGCGCAGTTTCATTCAGCATTAATCTCAAAAGAGGCAGTGCCTCTTTTTTTATGCCTGATTCCGCTGTATTATCATCCTCATGATCAAACGCGTTTATCTGGAAATTACCAACAAGTGCAATCTGAAATGTGCCTTCTGTGCCCGCCATCACCGCGCACCGGAAAACATGTCTCCTGCTTTTTTTGAGTCTTTGCTGCCACAGGTGAAAAACTATACAGATTATATCTATCTGCATGTACAGGGAGAACCATTGCTGCATCCGGATTTTGAAACAATCATGAATCTCTGCGATCAGTACGGCATGAAGGTTCAGCTTGTCACCAATGGCTCTCTGCTCTATCTGCATCCATCTCTTCTGGATCATTCTTCCCTGCGCAAACTGTCTGTTTCTCTGCAGTCAGCACCATTTCAGAATGGTGATATGAATCAATTGAAAGATGTTCTGACACAGATGATGAAACAGGCAAGTGCAGCTGAACATCCTACAGTAGAAATCCGTTTCTGGCGGGATGATGTGCTTGCCCGTGATCATGCGCAGAAGATCCTGCAGTATCTGCAGGATCACTATACCTTTGTGCCATCAGTGCGCAAAGCCAATTATCAGATTATGCCGCATGTCTTTGTGGACTTTGACAATGCCTTTTCCTGGCCCGGACAGGAAGAAACTGTTCCCTGCTGCAAAGGCCGCTGCCATGGCGCCGTAGATCAGATTGCCATTCTTTCTGATGGCACACTGGTGCCCTGCTGTCTTGACTATGATGGCCATATTGCCTTTGGTAATCTGCATGAGGCATCGCTTGCCGCTCTGCTTTCTTCAAGGCGCTATCTCGATATGGTTAAGGGAATCCGGTCCCATATGCTTGTGGAGCCATATTGTCAGCAGTGTACCTTTCATCACCGCTTTGATTAGAACAACAGAAAGGACATGCCATCCACAACACCGCAGGCCGACAGAGAGATATCTGTATCACACTGTCTGCCGCTGGCATATTCAAAGACAGCTGGCTCTCTGCTTTCCTGAAGCTGCCAGCCATCCTGGACTGCATTCATTTCAATCAAAGCTGCATATACACTTTGAAAGTTCATGGCGCAATTCACTCTGCATTCATACCATTTCTGCATGACTGCCACAAAAAGAAACACGGTAATCTGCTGTGACATTTCATCACTCCTTCTCTGTTTCCTCTTCCCGGTCCGCCTCAATCAGGCGGATTTTTTCATAACCGCCATCTGCAAACAGCATGCCTTCCTCAGGGGAAAGATCTTCTTCCAGTTTTGCATGCAGTGTGTACTGATGCTTCAGGCCATTGCCAGCAAACAGGATGCTGTATTCTTCCATCAGACATTTTGCAATCTCATGCAATGGCACAAAGACAACACCTTTGACCATGCCGCCAAGCTGCTTGAAGCCAATCGCAGACGGTACGTTCTGCTGCTGCAGAGCAAGCAGAAAATTCTCTGCTTTCTGCAAGGACAGACCGGTAACGATCAACAGTTTGTCATGCGGTATGGTTTTCCATCTGAAATCCTGACAGGAAATGCCAATGACTATGCCGTCATCGGAGCATGCATTCGCTTTGATGGATGGCGGCATCACCGGCAGTATCCATGGTGCCTTTCTTTCACAAATCAGATGTTCATCCACCTTTGGCCAGCTGATCTGCAGCAGATGCTCATGATCCTTCACCCATGCCTTTCCTTCTTTTTCAGGCAGCTCACCAGATGGCATTTCAAAAATCATGCCGGCTTCCTGGCGGTTGGAACAGCCAAGTACAATCCGCTGCTGGAAGCAGAGCAGGTCCTGATACTGAACCAATGATGCATTGGCCGCAAAGATGCAGACAGACAGGTGCATTTCCTGATGGTGCTGAATCCACCTGTGCAGCATCTGCCCTTTTTTCTGGCTGTCACAGGCAAGCGTGCGGTAATCCTTGATGAAAAGAACGGCTTTTGTTCTGCTTTGTTCAAGATGGCGGTTCAGCAGGAGCAGTCTGTCTTCATCCTGATGGTCAATGACACCGGAAATACCGGTCATAGAAGCATAACGGTCAGTATCCTGCTTTGGGGCAATGACATAGATTTCTTCTTTGTCTGCATCGATCACGCATTTGTGCACAAGCAGATCAAAGAAGGCATCTTTACTTTTGGCATGTTCACCAAAGAGGGCTGTCATTTCTTTACGGAGATAAGGACGGTGGACATGGTGCCAGTAATCATCCAGAATGCCGATGACATTTCTGCCTCTGATATCACAGCCATTCAGCTTTCCAGGCTCATCCAGCCACAGCTTTTCAGCCTGCAGGCCGGTTTCTTTCTGCGCTTTTGACAGTGCATTGAGGACCAGCATGCGCTCGGTAACGATGGGATGATGCCTGCTTTCAGCGATGACTTCGCCAAAGACAGAGAGCTGCTGGATACCGTCTTTTGTATTGGCACATGGTCCGTTGACATAGCCGGCCTGTCCCATCAGCAGCTGCTGATCACGCTTGAGATAAAAGCTGCCTGGTGCCTGCAGGCTGATGGCACAGGGATCCTTGATAACTTCACGGGAATCCTGTTCATCCTGTACGCGCAGACAGATTTTAAAACGGGTATTTGCCCAGATCTGATCATTGATAACACCAGCTGGTTTCTGGGTTGCCAGGATCAGATGAATGCCAAGTGACCTGCCGATTCTTGCCATGGCAATCAGATCATCCATGAAAACGAGCATCTCCTGCTTCAACTGGGCAAATTCATCAATGACTACAACCAGGTGGCCAAGATATGGAAGGCCTGTTTCCGGTTTCCATGATGCCCGGTATGCATCCAGATCATTGATGTTTTCACCTGTTTTTTCATGCAGGCGGACAAACAGTTTCTGTCTGTTACGGCATTCATTCTGCAGTGAGACGATCGCACGGTCTGCATGGTGGGCTTCCAGGTTGGACAGCACACCTGCCACATGCGGGATCAATCTGCCATTCGGCATGGTCAAAGCCTGGGCAAGCGTATTGCCTTTGAAATCGATCACGGCTATCTGTACATCCTGAGGAGAATAGGTGACAGCCAGTGACAGCAGCATTGTCAGGATCAGCTCACTCTTGCCGGATCCGGTTGTGCCGGCAATCAGGCCATGGGGACCATCCTGGTGTTCATGCAGATCCAGACTGATCAGCCGCTGTCCTTTTGCGCCAATCAGTGCTTTCAGATTTCTTCTGGCATGGTTTTTCTGCCAGCGGGCACAGATGTCAGCTTCCCGTGGCTCTTCCATGCCATGCATCTGTAGGAAGGTCCGTTTTTTCTGGAAGTCATCCGCAAGGTTTCCCCAGGCCATAGCACTGCTTATTTTCAAAAGATCCAGCCCATTCCATGCAGGTGAGACAAACGGAATCACCTTCTGGCTATGGCGTTCAACCAGCTGGCCGCGGCAGTTGTCATACTGCAGCACACGGTCTGCATGCGGCTGAAAGACATTCGAAAAAACAAGCATGCGTTTCCCCTGCATCGAAACTTCACACCGGGCAAAGCAGACCGTCAAAGCATGCCTTCCTTCTTCCATCTGGATGCCTTTGCTTTCATAGGTTTCCAGAGACATGATCAGCCGTCTGCCTTTATAACGCGCATGTGGAATCATCATGGCTGATGGGAAATCATCAGGATGTTCCAGGACAAAAATGAGGGAAAGGTCCCTGGGACTGTGGCGGCACAGCAGCTGCAGCAGAATACTGTTCTGGATTGTTTTTTCCGGGCTGTCATCCTGAATCTGTGTCATGCCTTCTGCAATGGAAAAAACAAACGGAATCGTGGGAACCTTCTGAAGCAGAGTATCCTGAATGTTTGTTTCACTGCATTGGACAGGGTTGTCACGCATGCCGCAGTGTACCTGATAGAACCTTGAATCCAATGGGTCCAGGCAGGAAAGATGCCGCATCTGATCAATGTCTTTGCGCAGATAGCATGGTGAAGGCCACAGTTCCTCACACTGTTTCTGATAATTTCCGGCTGTCTTTTCCCATTGCGAAATGAGCTGCAGGCAGGCATCCTTGTATGCTTCTTCATTTGTTTTTTGTTGTTTATTTCTGCGGCTTTTCTCATACAGCCGGTTCAATGGTGTAAACAGAAGCGTACTGACTGCCATCAGTCCCGGCAGCAGAACCATTGGCAATACCTGCAGTATTGTTCTGCCATCAAGATAGCTGTTCCATGCACTCAAAGATCCCATTGTCAAAGCCCCAATGGCCATCATCAGCGGCGGTCCCATCATCAGAAACAATGGTCTGCCTTCTTCCGGGATCATTTCCTGCTTCTTGGGTGCTTCAATCCTTTCCGGCATCATGGTCACTTCTGGAAATACGCTGCGCGCAAAATGCAGCGGCTGCAGATCACGGATCATGTGCACCTGGCAGTCCGGATGGTATGCATCCAGAGAGCAGAAGATATTCGCTCCCTGATTGATCATCAGGAAGGAAGATGAAAGAATGATGCGCAGATTCAGAATCTGCAGCACCATTCCATCTGTAAAAGATTCTTCCCGTTCCAATGCTCTGCCATTGAGATAGCCTTTCTGGCTGCCTTCTGCCGAATAGATTTTGTGGGACATCATATGAATCTGAAACTGCGAAGGAAGAACATGTTCATCCTGCAGGTAGATATCATTTTCCAAAGCGGAGCCAATTGTCACAATGCTGTTATCCAGGACATATTTGATATAGCGGCCATAGCCTGTTTCCTCCAGCAGAGAAAGTGCAGATGTCTGCTCGTTGTGCTGAAAGACCAGATGTCTTCTGTGCAGCAGCTTTTCATGGGTGATTTCCTGGATATCTGCGGGCAGCCGCAGGGCCTCCTCATCCTGCAGCTGCCAGAGCAGAACCCATCTGCCAAACAGCTGCAGCGGGTGGCTGTGTCCTTCACTGTGCATCGTCTGCAGGCAGCCGTTTTCTTCCTGCAGAATAATCATAGCGCCCCGGAAGATGGCACCAGCACCGAAAGCTTTACGCTGTATTTGCCATCCTTTGTAGCAATTGTGATTTCTGTACTGCCGGGCTGGATGCCAGTAACCGTACCATCTGAAGAAACCGAGACAATTGCCGTATCTGCACATGTATACACAAGATCTTTGCGGGAATACCCCTGGGGAAGTCCTGTGATCTCAATGGAAACTGATTGGCCCGCCCCAACTGTCCTGGCATAGGAAGAAAGCTGAATGCGCTGGCGCACCGCAATCTTTTCTTCACTCTTGATCGCTTTGTGGCGGCTGGTACGTGTACATTCATCCACAAACTGCCAGTTTTCCATGTGCTTTGCACCATGGGGAAAAATGGAGGCATTGTCACCATCGAGAATGGACAGATCTTTGCCAAAACCAAGTCTGCCAAGCAGTGAAGAAGACGAATTCAGATGCAGTTTCAGCAGCCAGTATGCATTGATATCCGTGCATACAAGAACATCGGGATTACCCTGGGCCAGCTCATCCGTCACATCCGCATCAAAGACGGATGGTACACTGGTCATTTCTCCTTCTTCATCAAACAGATGCATCGTTGCACTGACCGCTGCTTTTGCACCGGCTTCCATGCCGATATCCATCAGCTGCTGTTTCAGAAAGTCCAAGGAAAAGCGCAGATTGCCGGTAAGACCCGCATCGGCTTTGATCAAAGCATTCTGGTCATGATCAAAATCGCGGATCACCCGGACACTGCCATTGCGTGCTTCCATTCCCATGACATGATCCTGGCTTAATGTCAGCTGTACTTTTCCGCTGGTAAAAAGACGCAGAAACAGCCTTGCTTTCACCGTTACCGTCGAGGAGCCATTGACCGGCACCCGGATCGTGCAGATGGGTATTTCTGTTTCTGCCATTTCCTTCTTTTCTTTCAGAAAGCCGGCAAGGGTATCCGGAAAATCCTTTGCTTTCAAAGCCGAAAAATCACCATACAGTGTTTTATAGCTGCCTGCTTTGACCTGCAGGGATTCTTCACTATGGGCAGACAGACGGAAGAAGGCATTGTTAACATCATCCTTCCTGCTGTACCACTTGTATTTGACTTTGATGCCATTCAGCCGCAGCCTGGCACTTGCCTCTGATCCCGCGCCTAGATTTTTAGAGACAGAGGCAGTGATACCGCTGGAAGTGGCAGACCATACTACGGTATAGCCGTTGATGGTTTTCTGCCGCTGCAGTTTATGAATCGAAGCAGGAGACAGAAAAGGATCCTGGATGGATGCAGTATCATCATCCGGATCCTCCAGTATTTCTGCCTTGGAAAAATCAATGGTATCTTCCCCTTCCAGCTGCAGCTCATCACTGTAACTGGATAGATCAGCTGGTACCACATGCAATACTGACTTTGATCCATCTTCGGAAAGATCATTGACTTCGTACACGTATTCCCTGCCATCCTCATCCATCCATGACACCAGACTGCCTGCAGAAATATCATCCTTTGGCTCAAGCAGAATGATGCCCTTGCTTTCATCAAAGGAAAGCGGCTGGATTCTGACAATGTCAGCATCCTGGGAAATCACCGCTTTTTCCTTTGTGGCAATTGAGGGATCATTAATCTGTTTCACCACATCATCCAGCAGATGAAGCGCTTCTTCTTTTGACATGACACGTTCCGGAAAGAAGCGCTGCTGCCCATCTGCCTGCATCAGGCCAAGCTGTACTGCTGTTTCACAATGGGACGCAAATGGCGATGTGGATACATCTTTTAACTGTGAGGCATCTGTAAGAGATGCGCCAAGCAGGTTCACCATGGTATAGGCAGCCCACTGCCGGGACAGCTCAGCTTCGGGATCAATGGCATATTGGGTTTCAAGAATGCCGAAATCTACGGCTGACTGAACCGGGACAAAATAAGGGGAGTCTGCGGTAACATTGGCAAAGTACGGGGTTTCTGTTACCTCTTTGGAAAGACCTGCGCGCTGGGCAGCTTCATTCATCCATTCTCCGATGGTCATGGTCTGCACTGGTGCACGCTGGCATCCTGCTGCCAGCAGTGTGACGCAAAGGACAGCTGTCAGTTTACTGCTGCATGTTCTGTGCATTTGCAGCAATGGCAGATTCCAGGGATTCATAGCTTGCGACCGTAAGATGCAGGAATCTTACGTATGAATCAATCACCTGTTTCTGCTGTTCAAAGCGGGCGGAAAAGCCGTTGAAGCGGCTGCGGATTGCCATGCCTGCATCAGAGATCCAGTTGCCATCCAGACTGTTCATATCCCGTTTCATAGCACCAAGATTGTCCTGCATCGCTGCATTGAGTGATGCAATCTGGGCAGCGGCTTCATTGACTTCATCCAGTGAAATACGAATTCCGTTCATGTTTTTTTCTCCTCCTTTATACAACAATGCGGTTTGCCTGTACTGTCAGCTCATCCTGGGTATCCTGATACGCTCTGCTGCTGGAGCGCAGAAAGTCTACATAGTACGAACAGAGCAGCGACATCTGCCTGAAATCTCCTTCAAATTTCTGAATATCAGCCGTAAAGGCAAGATTGTCTTTCCCTGACCATGCCCTCTGCATCATATCCACCGTGGCAAACAGCTTTGTCACACACTGCAGATACTCCTGATTGCTCGCTTCCATGCGTGCTGCACAGGCATCGATCTGTGCAGGATCAACCTGAATGGTTCTCATAACCAATCACCTCCTGCCTCTCTATGCCCCTGCAATTGCCGGATTCCCCTGAGAAAATAAAAAAAAGTGAAGTTTCTTACGCTTCACTCTTTATGATTCTGGGCATCCTGCTCATGGATGCGGGCAATGATCTCGTCGATATGCTTGCCGTTTTCCATGGCTTCATCAATGACGAAGGTCAGCTCCGGTGTGCGCCGGATATCCAGCTGCTGTGCAAGTTCAGAGCGGATATAGCCGCGGGCCCGGTTCAATGCTTTCAGACCGGCCTGTGCCCGTTCCTTTTTGCCAAGGAAGGAAACATATACCGTAGCATAGCTGTGATCATTAGATACTTTGACATCCGTGATCGTGACAAAGCCAACATTGGGATCTTTCAAAGAAAACTGAATGATATCACTGATATCCTTGCGGATGATTCCTTCCAGGCGTTTCTGCTTGACACTGGACATAGCTCAGGCCTCCGGGGCAACTGCCTGTTCTTCAAAGGCCTCGATCGTATCGCCAACCTTGATATCGTTATAATTTTCAATCGTCAGGCCGCATTCATAACCGGATGTGACTTCCTTGGCATCATCCTTGAAACGCTTCAGGGAAGCAATCTTACCGGTATAGACGACAATACCGTCACGGATCAGACGCAGTCCGCAGCTGTTGGTAATCTTGCCATCTGTCACCATGCAGCCGGCAATGGTGCCAACCTTGGATACCTTGTATGTCTGACGTACTTCTGCCTGGCCGATGACAACTTCCTGGTATACCGGTTCCAGCATACCCTTCATGGCATTCTCCATTTCTTCGGTCACCTTATAGATGATCGTATGCAGACGGATCTGTACGCCGGCTTCCTCAGCCTTCTTGCGGATGTTGGCATCCGGTCTGACATTAAAGCCGATAATCATGGCATGGGAGGCATCTGCCAGCATGATATCAGATTCACTGATGGCACCGGCAGTGCTGTGGATGACATTCACCTTGACACCCTTGACATCGAGCTTCTCCAGAGAGCTCTTGACAGCCTCGGCAGAACCCTGCACATCAGCCTTGATGATGATCGGGATTTCCTTGATCTCACCGGAATCAATCTGGCTGGCCAGATCTTCCAGACTCATCGCCGATGTCTTGCGGCGGGCAGCTTCAATCTTTCTTCTGTTTCTGCGGTCAGCAACAGCTCTGGCTTCCTTTTCTTCCTCATAAGAGCGGAACAGGTCGCCGGCCTCCGGTACATCATTGAGACCAATGACCTCAACCGGAGTGCTTGGTCCGGCCTGCTGCAGTTCATGACCGTTTTCATCCGCCATCTTACGGATACGGCCATAGCAGGTGCCGACAACAACCGGCTCGCCATGGTGCAGTGTACCATTCTGTACAAGCAGTGTGGCGACCGGGCCTCTGCCCTTATCCAATCTTGCTTCCAGAACGGTTCCGGATGCGAGCTGATGCGGGTTGGCTTTGAGCTCACGTACATCCGCCATGATCAGGATGGTTTCCAGCAGGTCATCAATGCCTTCACCAGTCTTGGCACTGGTCTTGACAAACGGTGTATCGCCGCCCCATTCTTCCGGCATGACGCCATGATCGCTCATTTCCTGCATGACACGGTCCGGGTTGACATGCGGCTTATCCATCTTGTTTACGGCCACGATAATCGGGCAGTTGGCAGCCTTGGCATGGTCAATGGCTTCCAGTGTCTGCGGCATGACGCCATCATCAGCGGCGACAACGATGACACAGATATCGGTCACACTGGCACCGCGGGCACGCATGGCTGTGAAAGCCTCATGGCCTGGTGTATCCAGGAAAGTGATCTTGCGGCCATTGATGGATACCTGATAGGCACCGATGGCCTGGGTGATGCCGCCGGCCTCACCGGCAGCGACCTTGCTGGAACGGATCTTATCAAGCAGTGTTGTCTTACCATGGTCAACGTGTCCCATGATTGTCACGATCGGAGGACGTGTTTCAAGCTGATCCGGATCGGTATCCATCTCAATCTCAAGTGAATCTTCCTCACGTTCCTTGACCTTGGTTGCTTCGATATCATAACCGATGCAGACAAGCTCAACCGTCTCATCATCCAGCGGAGAGTTGATGGTCACCATCTTGCCTTCCATGAACAGAGACTTGATGATATCCGACGCCTGCCGGCCGATCTTTTCAGCCAGCTCGCCTACCGTAATTCCCTCGGTATAGGTGATGGCATGAATCTCCTGCTTTGGCTTGCGCGGCTGCTGTGTAAAGCTGTTATTTCTGCCATGCTGGCCATTGCGGCGGTTATTGTTGTTTGTCGGTTTTCTCTTTGTATTACTGCGTTTCTTCTGTGGCATTCAGTATCCTCCTTTTTTCATTTAATACGGGTATCCTGGCATCCCCTCTTTCCAATCCTGTACATTCCTCAGAGCATCTTCAGAATCTCATCGTAGAAAGAATCAGGAATATCAACGCCAAGGGCATTTTTCAATGAACCCTTTTTACGGGCAGTCTGCACTGCCGCAGGATCCTTCTTCAAATAGGCGCCATGCCCATTTGCCTTGCCGTTGAGATCAATCTTCAGCTCACCTTCCGGTGTGCGCACAATCCGCAGAAGCTCCTTTTTCGGGAGTGACTCGCCGGTAGCGACACACCTTCTCATCGGGATCTTCTTAGGCATTACTTGTCCTCGTCATCGTAATAATCATCGTACTCGTCATCGTATTCATCATCGATGCCAAGCTCTCTGTCTTCATCAGCCTGCCGCTGTGCCTCAATCTCAGCAAGCTCTTCCTCTGTGTAGATCGGCTTGTTGTCAGCAGCAGAAGAAGCGAGTCTGCTCTTGATCTGCTTCTCGAGCTCCTTGTTATCAACCTTGTAGTTATCCTCGGCATCATTCTTCTTCTTTCTGTGCTTTGGACGCTGCTCATACTTCGGCTTGCTCGGCATATCTGTCAGCTTCTCAAAACGGGAAACATACGTATTCTTCTCTGCCATCTCTTCCAGATCGGCATGCTTTCTTCTGGCCGGTGCCTTGACGGCAGGCTCTGCTTCTTCCTTCACAGGTTCTTCTTCCTTTTCAGCTTCTTCTGCTGGTTCTTCCTTGGCTTCTTCAGCCTGATTCTCTTCCGGTGCTGCTGCCTGTTCAGCTTCCACAGGCTTTTCTTCGGCAGCCTTCTCTTCCGGCTTTTCCTCCGGCTCGAGGATCATATCTGTATTGATCTCTTCCTGCATCTCCTCCGGAATGAAGCCTTCTTCTTCCATCGGTGCAGATTCTTCAGAAGGATTGTTTGCCTTGCGTGCTTCCAGCTCCGCTACCTTGGCAAGACGCTTTTCTTCATCTGCCTTGGCCTGTTCCTTCATTCGTTCTGCCTCACGGCGGGCAGCCTCACGTCTGTATTCTTCCTTCTTTTCTTCGGCCTTGGCCAGCAGTGCTTCATAATCCACACCGGCTTCTTCCAGCTCCGCTCTTGTCTTGATATCGATCTTGCGATCGGTCAGGCGTACAGCCAGTCTGGCATTCTTGCCATGCTTGCCAATGGCCAGGGAAAGCTGATCCTCAGCCACAACTACAATCAGACTGCGGTTGTCATCCCCCGGCAGAACAGCTTCCACTTCAGCCGGTGCCAGCGCATTCTTGACCAGTTCGCTGATATCATCACTCCACTGGAAGATATCAATCTTTTCACCCTTGAGTTCTTCAATGATCTCCTGGACACGCTGACCGCGGGGGCCGATGCAGGCACCGATCGGATCCACTTCCGGATTATGGCTCATGACAGCCATCTTGGTACGCTCGCCGGCATCACGGGCAATGGCCTTGATCTCAACGATGCCATTGTAGATTTCCGGTACTTCCTTTTCAAACAGACGCTTGACCAGCATCGGATCCGCTCTGGAAACAAGCACCTGGGATCCCTTTGTATCTTTGTTGACTTCAGTGATGACAACACGGATCTGCTGTCCTTCCACCAGACGTTCCTGCGGGATTTCCTGGGAGCGCGGCATCATGGCAACCGTCTTGCCGAGGTTGACCAGTGTGAACTTGTCTTTAACAGATTCCACGACGCCAAGCACCATCTCATGGAGCTGATCAATGTATTCGTCATAGACGGCAACCTTTTCTGCCTCACGGATCTTCTGACGCATGACATTGCGGGTCAGGGTAGCCGATGCACGGGAGAAGCCTGTGATCTCAATCGGGCGGGATACCTTGTCACCGATCTGTGCCTGGGGATCAAGCTGTCTGGCATCTTCCAATGAAATTTCCAGCTCATCATCCTCGACATCGTCCGTGACGGTATAGCGCTGAAACAGATCAATGGTCTTTTTCTTCTCATTAATCTGGGCATAGACGTCAATGTCATCCAGGCCGGCTTCTTTCTTGTATGCCTTGGCCATTGCCTCACAGAGGGCATCCTTGATGACATCTTCGGAAATATGCTTTTCTTCCTCAATGACATCAAATGCCTTAATCATATCCTTGTATTTGATTTCCATTTTGTGTTTTCTCCTCAGATTTTTACTGCCAGCCGGATCTTCTCAATATTGTCCAGACTGAACTGTACCCTGCGCAATACAGCCTTGTCGCGATAGGCCAGGGTTACCACATCATTCTCATCGATGCTTTCAATCTCACCTGTCAGTTCCATCATCTTCTTTACCGGTTCCTTCAGATGGACACATACATATGCATGCGGCATATGTCTCAGCTCATCCAGATCTCTGATCTCTCTTTCGGCACCGGGTGAACATACTTCCAGTGTATATTCATACGCGATCGGATCTGCCTGATCCAGTACATTAGATACTTTGGATGAAACATCTGCACAGGTATCCAGATCCATTGTCCCATCTTCTTTCATGATGGAGACCTGCAGGGTGTGCTCATTGGCAAGCCATTTGATTTCATACAGCTTAACGCCGCACTGCTGCAGTACCGGTTCCAGAAGCGATTTCAGTTTTTCGGTATTTTCCATATTCCTCCGCTATCGTGCAACAATAATGAAGGAGTGCTTTCGCACTCCTTGTTTACAGTGAGATGATACACCTGAAAAGCAGGCCTATCAAGCCTTTTTTCATGCACTTAGTCGGAAAACATGCGGGCTGCCGCCACAGCCTGTTTCCACTTTGCATACAGGCCGTCCATACGCTGCCTGTCTGCCTTTGGTGCATATTCCACACAGTTTCTGCCAGCCTGCTCAAAGTCCTCCATACTCCAGTAGTTCAATGCCAGGCCGGCCAGTCTGGCAGCACCAAGAGCGGTTGTTTCCACATCATGCGGACGGATGATGCTGCACTGCAGCAGGTCACTCTGAAACTGCATCAGATAATCATTGGCACTGGCACCGCCATCCACTTTCAGATGTTTGATACAGATGCCGGCATCCTGTTCCATCGCTTCCAGTACATCACGTGTCTGATAGCAAAGAGAATCCAGGGTAGCTTTGGTGATATCCTCACGGGTTGTGCCTCTTGTGATGCCAAATAAAGCACCACGGCAGCGGTCATCCCAGTATGGTGCACCAAGACCGGTAAAGGCCGGTACCAGGAAGATACCATTATCAGGATCTGCCCGCTCAGCAAATTCCTGGCTCATAGAAGCTTTGGGGAAGAATTTCATCTGGTCGCGCAGCCACTGGATGGCAGAGCCTGCTACAAAGACGGATCCTTCCAATGCATAGTAGATTTCACCATGCAGACCCCAGGCAATGGTTGTCAGCAGGCCATTCTTAGATGCATGCGGCATTGTGCCGGTATTCATCAGTAGGAAGCAACCGGTGCCATAGGTATTCTTCGCACTGCCCTGTGTAAAGCATCCCTGGCCGAACATGGCTGCCTGCTGGTCGCCGGCAACACCGGCAATTGGTACGGAACAGCCAAAGAAATGATATGGTGCCGTATAAGCAAAGATCCCGCTGCTTTCTTTGACTTCCGGCAGCATGCTCATGGGGACATGCAGGATGTCACAGAGCTCAGGATCCCACTTTTTCTCATAGATATTATAGAGAAGTGTGCGGGATGCATTGGAATAGTCCGTCACATGGGCTTTCATGCCTGACAGACAGTAAATCAGCCAGGAATCAATGGTCCCGGCATACAGTTTTCCTTCCTCGGCCAGTTTCTGTGCCCCTGGCACAGCATCCAGCATCCAGCGGATCTTGGTGCCTGAAAAGTAAGGATCGATGCGCAGGCCGGTCTTCTTACGGAAGATATCCTCATAGCCGTCTGCCTTCAGTTTGTCGCAGATATCGGCTGTCTGACGGGACTGCCATACGATGGCGTTGCAGATGGGAAGGCCGGTGTCCTTATTCCAGATGACGGTTGTTTCACGCTGATTGGTGATACCGATGCCGGCTACCTGATCCGGCTGAACATGTGCCTGCTGCAGGCAGGTAGCCATGACCGAAAGAACCGAAAGCCAGATCTCATTGGCATCATGCTCTACCCATCCCGGTTTGCGGAAGATCTGGGTAAATTCCTTCTGCGCAGAACTGATGATCTGTCCGCTGTGGTCAAAAAGAATTGCCCGGGAACTTGTCGTTCCCTGATCAATTGCCATGATATATTTTTCCATGTAAATCCTCCAAACGTACTCTTCCGTAATTATGTAACCGGTTTCAATACTGTGCAAGTGACATCAAGACAGATTTGACAAAAAAAAGAAGCTCTGTTTCCAGAACTTCTCTTTCTTGTTTTTGGGATGTAAATCAACCCTGCTTGATCGCAGCCTGGGCAGCAGCCAGACGTGCAATCGGAACACGGTATGGTGAGCAGGAAACGTAATCCAGACCGATCTTGTTGAAGAACTCGATGGAAGCAGGATCGCCGCCATGCTCGCCGCAGACACCAAGATGGAGATCCGGACGTGTGGTTCTGCCCTTCTTGGCAGCCATTTCGATCAGCTGGCCGACACCAGCCTGGTCAACATGGGCAAACGGATCAAAGTCATAGATATGCTTCTCATAGTAGTCGCCAAGGAACTTGCCGGCATCATCACGGGAGAAGCCGAATGTCATCTGGGTCAGGTCGTTTGTACCAAAGCTGAAGAATTCAGCAGTCTTGGCAATCTGATCAGCCAGCAGAGCAGCACGCGGAATCTCGATCATGGTACCGATCTTGTAAGTCATGTCAGACTTGTTGTCAGCGATGAGCTTGTCTGCTGTTGTCTTGATGATATTGGCAACATACTCAAGCTCCTTCGGTTCACCAACCAGCGGGATCATGATTTCCGGAACGATCTTCCAGTCAGGATGCTTTGCATTGACGTGCAGTGCAGCATTGATGATGGCTCTTGTCTGCATGACGCCGATTTCAGGATATGTCACATCCAGACGGCATCCACGGTGGCCCATCATCGGGTTAAATTCCTTCAGGGAAGCAGCTGCTGCTTCAACATCGGCAACCGTAATGCCCAGGGATGCTGCGACATCCTTGGCTTCTTCATCTGTCTTCGGCAGGAATTCATGCAGAGGCGGATCCAGCAGACGTACGGTTACAGGACGGCCGCCCATTGCCTCATAAATGCCTTCGAAGTCTTCTGTCTGATATGGCTCCAGGGTATCCAGAGCAAGCTTTCTCTGCTCAGCGTTCTGGGCAACGCACAGCATTCTGATGGCCTTGATACGCTCAGCACTGTTGAAGAACATATGCTCTGTACGTACCAGTCCGACACCTTCGGCCCCAAACTCAACAGCTCTTCTGGCATCTGCCGGTGTATCCGCATTTGTTCTGACATGGAGTCTGCGGCGCTCATCAGCCCAGCCCATGAACGTTGCAAAGTTGCCGGAAATCTTAGCCGGAATCTGCTTTACTTCGCCTCTGTAGACAGCACCGGTTGTGCCATCAACAGAAATGGTATCCTTCTCTGTGAAGGTTTCACCCTTGACAGTGAATGTCTTATGTTCTTCATCAACTGACAGCTCACCGCATCCGGATACACAGCAGGCACCCATGCCGCGGGCAACAACAGCAGCGTGGGATGTCATGCCGCCGCGAACTGTAACGATGGCCTGAGCAGCAGCCATACCCTTGATATCCTCAGGGGATGTCTCCAGACGGACAAGGACAACCTTCTTACCTGTCTTGGCAGCAGCTTCTGCCTCAGCAGCAGTGAAGACGATGGTACCGGAACCAGCACCAGGAGCAGCAGCCAGACCATGAGTGATGATGTCGTCCTTCTTAGCCTTGAGATCTTCCGGATCAAACTGGTTGTGCAGCAGATTATCAAGCTGCTTTGGTTCAACCATCATCAGAGCCTGGTCCTTTGTAGCAAGACCTTCAGCTACCATATCCACGGCAATCTGCAGAGCAGCATTTGCGGTGCGCTTGCCATTGCGGCACTGCAGCATATACAGCTTGCCATTCTGGATGGTGAACTCCATATCCTGCATATCATGATAGTGCTTTTCAAGGGTATCACGGACGGTTACCAGATCATGGTAAGCTTCTGGCATTGTCTCTTCAAGAGACGGATACTTTTCAAGACGCTCTTGTTCTGTGATGCCTCTTTCCTTGGCCCATTCCTGAGAACCTGCCTTGGAAATCTGCTGTGGTGTACGGGCACCGGAAACGACATCTTCGCCCTGGGCGTTGATCAGATATTCACCATAGAAGTAGCGGTGGTCTCCGGTTGCCGGGTTTCTGGAGAAGCACACACCTGTGCCGCAGTCATTGCCCATGTTGCCAAATACCATCTGGACAACGGAAACTGCTGTGCCCCAGTCATCCGGGATATCATTCATCTTACGGTAATAGATGGCACGCTCATTGTTCCAGGAACGGAAGACAGCTGCCACCGCACGGTTGAGCTGTACATGCGGATCCTGCGGGAAGGCTTCCCCAAGCTTTTCCTGATAATATGCCTTGAACTGACGTGTCAGCTCTTCCATATCATCGGCATCCAGGTCAATATCATTCTTGACGCCCTTCTTTGCTTTCTGGGCATCAATCATCTTTTCAAATTCAGCCTTTTCCAGACCCATGACGACATCGCCGAACATCATGACGAAACGTCTGTAGGAATCATAGGCAAAACGCTTGTTGCCGGACTTCTTTTCAACAACCTTGACAATCTCATCATTCATGCCAAGGTTCAGGATGGTATCCATCATGCCAGGCATGGATGCACGTGCACCGGAGCGGACCGATACAAGCAGCGGATTGACAGGATCGCCCAGCTTCATGCCGGTTTCTTCTTCCAGCCACTTTGTATATTCATCAATCTGTGCCTGTACATCGTCTGAGATCTTCTCGCCGTCATCATAGTACTTGATGCAGGCCTCAGTCGTAATTGTGTAGCCTTCCGGCACCGGAAGGTGCAGCGACTTCATTTCAGCCAGGTTTGCACCTTTGCCGCCAAGAAGTTCACGCATGTTTGCATTTCCCTCAGCAAACTTATAGACATATTTCTTTTCTGTCATACTGCCTCCTTATTCGTTATTTTGATTATATGACAACGCTTTCATGAAAACAATCTTTTCTGGGACAGCCACTTTTGCCTCCCAAGTAAAAAAGATGCAGAGACACACAGCCTCCGCATCTTCGTAAATCATGCATTCAATTTTGATTTCAGATAATCCGTAATCAGTCCTGCCGGATCATCCTTGAGGTCATCTTTTGTCAGCAGCTCACGTTCACTGCCGCAGGCATAATAGTTATCAAACAGCATGCTTTCCGGGACAAACTCTGAGGTATTGCCCTGTACAAACAGCATCGGTACGGATGCCTGCTTGAGCTGACGGACAGTAGAAACATCCTTCAAAGAGAAGTGCAGCAGCTGGCGGGCCAGAACTTCAATGCCCGGCATGACAATTCTGCCATCTGCCTTCATGGCATGGCTGATGCCGCGTACAAGCACTTCATTGACATCGCTGAAACCACCCTGGGCAACACCGCACACAACATTCTTCGGGATGTAATCACCAACGGCATTCATGACGGCATTGGCACCGATCGAAACACCATACAGGGCAATGCGTGCATCTGGATCCAGATTGACAAGATAGTTGACCCAGCTGATCAGATCATAGTGTTCTGCCCAGCCAAGTGTTGTATATTTGCCTTCACTCTTGCCGCAGCCTCTGCTGTCTGCTGCCAGAACGTTAAAGCCGGCCTGATCCAAAGCATACAGGTAATCCAGCAGTGTGCCGGCATAGCTGCCCGGGCCAAAGGCAAGTACGACCCAGTTATGGCTGTCCGGATGATTCTGCAGGCGCAGAGCATGCAGCTTCAGGCCATCAAATGAATTCAGAGTGTCATCTTCACGCACGGAATGATGGAACCATTCTGCCTTTTCTCCGTTTTTAAAGGTCAGAAAGGCTGTACCGCCCTTGCCGGAATATAAATCAGACTGGACAAGGTTGAATACCTGGTGGAAGATATAGGCACTGATGCCTGCATAGGCACCGGCTGCTGCACCTGCTGTGACAGCAGCAGCTTTCAGAAAGGGATGATCGTTCTTTTTGCTCATATATTCGCTCCTTTGTTGCATTTCAATACTAAAGAAATTATAGCATGTCTGAAATAGAAGAAGAACCCTTCTCTTATCTACAGATCCGCTTGTTTGGCGGGAAAAATTATGGTACACAATACCTATGATTCAAAATAACCTGATCTATTCGCAAGCTTCACTCAATGTCATCAAGGATGCCGCTGTTCTGGCGGCCATTTTCTGGGGGATCCTTCTGGTCAGTATGCTGATTGACCGCCGAAGGATGCGCAACTGTTTCTTCCTGCTGGCTGCCCTGCTGATGACCCAGCCATTGATCGCCTCCATGTTTGGAAAGTACAGCGATGTTGCCGCCCTGGTGATTCTGATCCTGATCTGTGCGGTGCTGCTGGCTGTTCCAATCGTATTGATCGGCAATGGCATCATCATGCTGAAACGGGAAGGACGAAGCTTTGCCAATATGCTGTCACTGCTGTTTGGCCTGTTCATCGGGGCTGGTGAAACTGCCACCATCTGTGTCATCTTTCAGACCAGCATCACTTCGATTCCTGTCATGGTCATGATCTCAGTGAGTGTCATTTACTTCTGTCTGATCTTTCTTTCCTTCTTTCTATATTCGCTGTTTATCCAGCATATTCCCCATACCCGTGATTTTGACTTTGTCATTATCCATGGAGCCGGCCTGCTGCATGGCAATCAGGTTTCCAAACTGCTGGCTGACCGTCTGGATAAAGCAATTCTGGTCTATCAAAAGGACAAGACACATCCCATCATGATTCCCAGCGGCGGCCAGGGATCTGATGAAACTGTATCTGAGGCAAGAGCCATGGCAGATTATCTGCTTGTCCACGGGGTGGATCCCAAGGATATTGAACTGGAGGACAAATCACTGAACACGTGGCAGAATCTGCAGAATTCCTTTGCCATTATCAATGCACATGAAGGCAGAAAGCGGACTGCGCTTGTCACTTCCAATTATCATGTCTACCGCTGTCTGCAGTACTGCCGTCAGCTTGGATACAAATGCACCGGTATTGGTGCCCATACGGCTGCCTACTATTATCCCAGTGCCTTAATCCGTGAATTTGCGGCAGTGATGAAAAACAAGCGGCATCTCAAGCTGATTCTGGGCGGCTGGCTCATTCTGCTGTTACCGTTTATTCTGATGGCAATCAATGTAATCGCATAAGAAAATGCCCTGTTTCGGGATTTCCCGAAGCAGAGCATTTTTTATTGGTTACTTTTTCAGCTGGGCAAGACGGCTGGTAATGACTTCATACTGTTTCTGATAGGCTTCCTGTTTCTGCTTCTCAGAATCCACCTTGGCCTGCGGTGCCTTGGCAAGGAAGCCCGGATTGGACAGAATGTGGCTGCTTCTTGACAGTTCCTGTTCCAGACGCTTCTTTTCTGCTTCCAGCTTCTTGAGCTCTTCCACCGGATCCTGCAGCTGGCTGCTTGGCAGATAAAGTGAACCCTGATAGATGGTTTCAACCGTCAGATCGCCATCGAGATCTTCTTTCCATTCTGCCTTTGCCATCTTGGCAAGAATGGCAGACAGGTACGGCTTTGGTGCAATGACATTGCCATCGAGATCTTTTACCATGACGCTGAGCACCGTGCTTGGCTTGAGATCATTGGCTGCCTTGATTTCACGGATCTTCTGGATCATGGAAACAAGACGGTCCATGCCTTCCATGTCAGCTTCCGGAATATTGTCGATATGCTTCGGCCAGGTCTCTTTGCAGATAGATTCCTGGGTATGCGGCATCGTCAGATAGATTTCCTCGGTCACAAATGGCATGAATGGATGCAGCAGACGGACGATGTTGTTCAGCACAACCAGCAGTGTGCTCTGGGCGGCCTTCTTGATTGCAGGATCCTCATCATTGAGTGAGCTCTTGCACATTTCAAGATACCAGCTGCAGAAATCATTCCAGACAAAGGAGTACAGCTCATTGCCAACCAGGGCAAATTCATACTTCTCCATGTTTTCGCTGACATGGTCAATAGTCTGGTTCAGTTTATTGAGGATCCAGGCATCGGCGGCTGACAGGTTGGAAAGATCTACATCCTCCATCGTCATGCCTTCATCCAGGTTCATCAGCACAAATCTGGACGCATTCCAAAGCTTGTTGATGAAGTTCCAGGCTGCCTCTACCTTGGCAGGAATATAGCGCATATCCTGGCCAGGGGTGCTGTTGGTCGTCAGGAAGAAACGCAGGGCATCAACGCCATAGTCATCAATGACTTTCATCGGATCAATGCCGTTGCCAAGTGATTTGGACATCTTTCTGCCCTGCTCATCACGGATCAAGCCATGAATCAATACATCACGGAATGGTCTGTTCTTGGTGAAGTGGCGGGCCTGGAATGCCATTCTGGCAACCCAGAAGAAGATGATGTCATAGCCGGTTACCAGCACATCGGTTGGATAGTAACGCTTGTAGTCCTCGGTTTCCTCAGGCCAGCCAAGTGTTGCAAACGGCCACAATGCACTGGAGAACCAGGTATCCAGAACATCTTCATCCTGCACCCAGTTTTCCGGATCCTTTGGATCGGTTTCTCCAACATAGGTTTCACCGGTCTTCTTGTTGTACCAGGCCGGAATGCGGTGTCCCCACCACAGCTGACGGGAAATGCACCAGTCTTCAATGTTCTCCAGCCACTGGTTGAAGGTCTTTTCAAAGCGCTCCGGATAGAAGTTGATCTTCTGATCAGGATCTTTCTGATGGGCAAGTACATCATCGGCCAGCGGCTTCATGCGTACAAACCACTGCTGGGAAAGATATGGCTCCACGACGCAGTGGGTTCTTTCGGAATGGCCGACATTGTGGGTGATATTTTCAATCTTGACCAGATTTCCGTCTTCCTTGATCTGCTCGACAACGGCATCACGGGCTGCGTAGCGGTCCATGCCTTCATATTTTCCGCACAGCTTGTTCATGGTGCCATCCGGATTCATGCAGATCGGCTTGGGCAGATGGTGACGCTCGGCAATGGCAAAGTCGTTAGGATCATGGCCCGGCGTGCACTTCATGATGGCCGTACCGAAATCCATATCGATGTAGTCATCGCCGATGATCGGCAGTTCCTCGCCATTAGCAGGGTTGGTTGTATGCAGGCCGATCAGATGCTTCCAGCGCTCATCGTTCGGGTTAACGACGATGCACACATCACCAAACATTGTCTCCGGACGGGTTGTGGCAACATGGATCTCTTCGCCTGTCTCTTTGACGATGTAGCGGAAATAGTACATCTTGCCGGGATCATCCTGGTAATAGACTTCGATGTTGGAAAGAGCTGTACGGGCCTCCGGATCCCAGTTGATGATACGCCAGCCGCGGTAGATCAGACCTTCGTTATACAGCGTGACAAAGACATGGCGGACTGCTTTGTTGAAGCCTTCATCCATGGTGAAACGCTCACGGCTGTAGTCCAGGGAGTTGCCAAGCTTGGCCCACTGTTTGCGGATTGTGGAGGCATATTCTCCCTTCCACTCCCAGGCACGTTCCATGAACTTTTCACGGCCGATGTCATAGCGGGAAATACCTTCGCTCTTGAGTCTGGCATCGACTCTTGCCTGGGTGGCAATGCCGGCATGGTCCATGCCCGGCAGATACAGCATGTCATATCCCTGCATCCGTTTGTAGCGGGCAATAATATCCTGCAGGGTATTGTCCCAGGCATGGCCGATATGCAGAATACCGGTGACATTCGGGGGCGGGATCACAATGGTAAAGGGATCCTTGGCCTTATCGCCGGCTGTGAAGTATCCCTTCTTGACCCATTCATCATAGCGGCCGTCTTCGACAGCCTTATGATCATACTTTGCATCAAGATTTTTCTTCATTCTTCCTCCTGTAACAAACAAAAAGCGTCTGCATTGCAAGGACGCAGACGCTGGCGTGGTACCACCTTAGCTTACTTCTCAATATGCATAACGCGCATCCCACGGTATAGCTTACTGCCATTTCAGCCATACAGCTGCCGGAGGACTTCATGAAGCGCGGCTGTCTGCTTGCACCAGCCGCAGACTCTCTTTTAAACCGTTGATTTCATTACTCATTCCGGCAATTGCCTTGCCAAGATTGTAACACAGCATACTGGAAAAATCAGCGGTGAATTGCATCGACAAAGCGGCGCAGCAGGCCGGTATTGCCCACTTTGCGGGTGATGATATCAGCCAGGATGAAATTCAGAATATACAAAGCGAGGCGCAACCATGGGTTCAGCTCAAACAGGACATCAAAGGCCGTAATGATCAGGGCACCAATAGCAAAAATGATGATGCACGTGATCATCATTGACAGGAAATAGCGGTGTCTGGTCCTGGCGAGTTCTCTGCTTGGCTTAGGCTGTTTCATGCCCTCATTGTAACATGGTATAATGGTGGCATGTGTGGAAGATACCAGTTTTACGATAACAAATCCATTTCAATCCGCCATCTGATTGCGATGGCAAAGTCGAAAATGCCGCCGGCAGAATTTGGGCAGCTGTCCCTTTTTGAAGTGTTCCCAAATCAAAAAGTTCTGATCGGTGCCTATGATGAAAAAACACAGCGGTTTGGTTCTGCGATTATGAAATGGGGTTATACACGGGGAAAAGGCATTGTCATCAATGCCCGTTATGAGACTTTTCTTTCCTCACCTTTTTTTGCAGATTCTTTTCCCTGCGCCGTACAGTGCAGCGGCTATTATGAATGGTCAAAACAGCCTCGGCGCAAATACTATTTCACCAGTGAAACAGAGCCTGTGTATCTGGCTGGAATCTGCCATCAGGAAGCTGATGGGCTGCATTTTGTCATCCTGACCGAAGATGCCAGAGATGCTCAGAAGAAGATTCATGACCGTCAGCCGATCATGCTGGATAAAGAAAAGGCAAAGGCATGGTGCAAGGATATCACCATGCCTCTGTCACAGTTTTCTCTGCAGAACAGAATCATTCAGATTGCAGCTTAGAACAGCCTGTCATTGTGGCTGATTCTGAGATGTTCATATGCCTTTTCGGTTGCCACCCTGCCTCTGCTGGTGCGGTTGACAAAGCCGATCTGAATCAGATATGGCTCATAGACATCTTCCAGGGTTGTGGCTTCTTCGGAGATGGAATTGGCCAGCGACTCAAGGCCGACCGGCCCGCCGTCAAAGCGTTCAATGATACCGCGCAGATAGCGGATATCCACTTCATCCAGTCCAAGGGCATCCACATGCAGGCGGTTGAGTGATTCATCCGCAATTTCTTTTGTAATCACGCCATCATTCAATACCTGGGCGAAATCCCGGATACGCCGCAGCAGACGGTTGGCAATACGCGGCGTGCCGCGGGATCTTTTGGCAATCTCAATGGCAGCTTCTTCATCCATCTGTGTATTCAATACCCTTGCCGTTCTTTTCACAATGCTTTCCAGCTGATCCTGGGTATAGTAGTTCAGCTTGGAAACAATACCGAAGCGGTCCCGCAAAGGTGCGGACAGATCACCGGCTCTGGTGGTAGCACCAACCAGTGTAAACGGCGGCAGATCCAGACGGATGGACCTTGCTTCGGTATCCTTGCCGACCATGACATCGATGCAGAAGTCTTCCATGGCCGGATACAGCACTTCCTCAACGATCTTGGGCAGGCGGTGAATTTCATCAATGAAAAGAATATCGCCTGGTTCAAGAACAGACAGAACGGCAGCCAGATCACCCGGCTTATCAATGCTTGGTCCGGATACTGTACGCACATGGGTATGCATCTCATTGGCAAGGATATAAGCCAGAGTTGTTTTGCCAAGTCCCGGTGGACCATACAGCAGTACATGATCAAGGGATTCATGGCGCTGCAGGGCAGCCTGAATGAAGATGCGCAGATTGCTCTTCAGATCATCCTGGCCCACATATTCATCCAGGGTCTGAGGACGGATATTTTCCTCGTCATCCCCCTTTTCCGGCATTGCACTCAGCAGATCATTTTCATCCCTCATGACTTATCCTCCCAGACGGCTGTTCATCAGGGCGCGCAGACCGATCTTGAGATACTCTTCGGTGCGCAGGCCCGGACTCTTCTTCATGATGGTAACAGCTTTTTCGATTTCATTGGGGCGATAGCCGAAATTCTTTAATCCTTCCGCCGCTTCCGCCATTTCCTTCGGCAGCTCTTCCTTTGAGGAGGAAGTATTCTTTGACGCAACCGGCACAAGCTTGCCTTTCAGATCCAGCACAATCTGACTGGCTGCTTTAGGACCGATGCCTGGCATTGCCTTCAGGTACTTGACATCGCCTTCTTCAATGGCGGCGATGGTCTTTTCATACTTGTCGCGTGACAGAATATTCATGGCTGTCTTAGGGCCAAGGCCTTTGACAGAGATCAGCCGCAGAAACAGCTGTTTTTCCTCCTGTGCAGAAAAGCCAAACAGCCGCATGTCATTTTCACTGATATGCAGATACGTATATACCTTGACCCGCTGGCCGACATGTACGTCGGAAACATGGGGATAAAAGATTTCCCAGCCCATGCCGTCATGATCAATGGTGATGCTGTCAGTGGAGACAGCATCAATGGTTCCACTGATAAAAGCGATCATTCCTTATACCCCATGATATAGCGGCCGACAATGACCTGATCACCATCTCTGGCACCAGCCTGATACAATGCCTTGTCGACACCCATCTGGTTAAGCTTCAAAGCAAACTGATAGGATTCATTCTCATCATCAAAGTCGATGGTTTCAGCCATTCGGTCAATCTTTTCAGATTCCACCTTGAAGCGGTGCGGTCCCTGCTTGGTAATGTAGAAATCAGGACGTTTCGGCTGGTACTGATACACGACTGTTTCTTCCTGTGGTTCAGGATTTTCAGCTTCGGCTTTCTTTGCGGCATCAATGGCATCCATGGCCGCATACAGAACTTCATTGACACCTTTATGCTGCAGAGCACTCATTTCAAACACATGCAGATCCGGATATGCCTTCTTGAACTCTTCCAGATAAACCGGTGCATATTCATCATCCATCTTACCGGCTACCACGATCTGCTTCTTTTCTGCAAGGTCATGGCCATAGCTGGCCAGTTCATGATTGATGACTTTGTAGCATTCCACCGGATCTCCCTGCTGGCCTGACATATCAACGAGATGGATCAGGACACGGCAGCGGCGGATATGGCGCAGAAATTCATCGCCAAGTCCTTTGCCTTCAGCAGCACCTTCAATCAGACCAGGCATATCGGCCAGTACAAAGCTGCGGCCGTCCGGCAGATCCACAACACCGATATTGGGTTCCAGGGTTGTAAACTGATAGGGTGCAATGGCAGGTTTGGCATTGGTCACGATGGACAGGAATGTGGACTTGCCTACAGATGGATAGCCGACCAGGCCGCAGTCTGCCAGCAGCCGCAGTTCCAGCTGCAGATCCAGGCTCTGGCCGATTTCACCAGGCTGGGCATATTCCGGAGCATCGTTCCTGGCTGTGGCAAAGTGCCAGTTGCCAAGTCCGCCTTTGCCGCCATGGGCAATCAGAACCTTCTGGCCTGGCTGGGTCAGATCAGCCAGCAGATCATTGTTAGCCGCGTTGCGGATCATGGTTCCGGGTGGAACCGGGACAACAATATCATCCCCGCTCTTGCCGTGCATCTTCTTGATCAGGCCTGGTGCTCCATTGCCTGCTTTGATAGTTTTGGTATAGCGCAGCTTGGTCAGGGTTGTTTCGTTTGTATCGACACAGAAATAGATGTCGCCGCCCTTGCCGCCGTCACCGCCAAAAGGACCGCCATTGGGATAGAACTTTTCTCTGCGCCAGGCAACACAGCCTCTGCCGCCGTCACCTGCTTTGACATGCAGTTTAATATAATCGATCATGCGGCACCTCCTTTTCTTTCATAATTAATAAAATGCTCCTGACAGCAGTCAGGAGCGTTGGATTCATTCTTCAGTTTAAGCTTCCTGCGGATAAACAGAAACCTGTTTCTTATCCTTGCCAAGGCGCTCATACTTGACGATACCAGATGCTGTCGCAAACAGTGTATCATCACCGGCACGCTTTACATTCTTGCCCGGCATGATCCGTGTGCCTCTCTGACGGTAGATAATAGAACCGCAGTTGGCAAACTCACCGTCTGCCTTCTTGGCACCAAGACGTCTGCCAGCAGAGTCACGGCCGTTCTTTGTGGAAGATACACCTTTTTTACTGGCGAAGAACTGAATATCTAATGTGAACTTCATGGTTTTGCCTCCATTTTTACTTTAACAAATTGCTTTTCCGTTTCAGCAACGGTCTGCAGCTGAATGAGACCGGTACGCATCACCGGTTCACTCAGAGAATCCGGCCTGGAAATATGAATCGAAATACAGTTATCTGTTACCTGACATTCACCGTCCGGTACAAGCTGATCCACTGCATTCAGCAGGCCAAATCCAATCGCGCTCACAGCTGCACAGACAAGATCTTTTCCATAGACATCAGAACCAGCATGGCCCGTGATGCGCAGATCACAGATCTTTCCATCTTTTTCAGCTGCGGTGATACGAATCATAATCAGCCTTCAATTGATACAACTGTAAGCTTTGTATACGGCTGACGATGACCCTGACGGGCACGGGTGGAACCCTTCTTCGCCTTATACTTGAATACACGGACCTTCTTGTCCTTGCCCTGCTTCTCAACCTTGCAGGTTACCTTGGCACCCTCAACATAAGGAGTACCAATCTTGGTGCCTTCATTGCTGAGAAGGCAAACCTTGTCAAATACTACTTCATCACCAGCTTCAACGTTGAGCTTTTCAACGAAGATCGACTGGCCAGCTTCAACCTTAAGCTGCTTTCCGCCTGTTTCGATAACTGCGTACATTTCTACACCTCCTGACACTTATCATAAGACGCGCCATTAAGGGGACAAATTGTCTTAACCCTGTTCTGAGCGGTTACAGACCTCATCAAGAGGGCTGATAACGGAGATATTCTAGCATAAACAAAAGCAATGTCAATCCGTGTTATTTCAGCAGACGGGCAATCTTTTTGGCATACTTTACACGTTCTCTTGCATCGCAGTTGGAAATGCGTGTAAACAGATCAAAGATCTTCAGTTTGCGGTCTGTCTTATAGGACTCATCCAGCTCAACCTTGACGATCATCGGATTCAAGGCGTCCACAAACTCCTGATCACTCTTGTCTTTGCTGTTTCTGGCCAGATCAATCAGCTGCTGGCCCAATTCACTCTTTGCCATATTTACTCCTGTAATTAAAGGAAATCATCCTTTGTTTCGGGTTTTACGGTAACAGTCTCTTCTTCTGCCACGCATTTTTCCAGCATCGGCTGCCAGTCAAACTTTGATTCATAATATTCTGATTTATGAATCGTAGGATTGGTTACCGGATTCTTAGGATCAAAGATTGTGCAGCAGTCTTCATATGGAAGAATAGACGTTTCATAGGTGCCGATGCGGCGGGCAAGATCAATGATCTCAACCTTGTCGAAGCATACCAGCGGCCGCAGCACCGGAATGCGGATCACATCATTGATGACAGCCATAGAAGCCAGTGTCTGGGATGCGACCTGCCCTACGCTTTCACCTGTGCCAAGGGCAAGGCAGTTATTCTGCTTTGCGACCATCTCAGCCAGGCGGAACATCATTCTTCTCATCAGAGTGACAGCATATGGATCACCGGCTGCTTTATAAATTGCAAGCTGGATATCCGTGAAGTTAAGATAATGGATCTTCATGCGGCCCTGATAGATAGAAACAAGTCTGGCCAGTTCGGCTACTTTATCCCTTGCAGCCTGGCTAGTATAAGGCGGTGAAGCAAAGTGCACCGCCTCTACTTCAATGCCCCTCTTCATCAATTCATAGGCTGCCACCGGTGAATCAATGCCGCCGGATAATAACAGCAGCACTTTGCCATTGATACCGGCAGGATAGCCGCCGGCACCGGGAATCTTATCACTGGTGATATATGTATCATTTTCATGAATTTCAACCCGGATCAGCAGCTCAGGATTGTGTACATCCACTTTCAGATCCGTATTGTCCAGAATGACACCGGCAATGTGGCGGTTGACCGCATCAGAGACCATCGGGAATGTCTTGTCATGCCGCTTTGTCAGCATCTTGAATGTCTTCTTATCTGTTTCTTTTGCTATCTGAAGACAGCGGGCTGTAATGGCATCAATATCACTGTCTACTCTTTCTGTAAAAGAGAAAGAGGAAATGCCAAATACCTTTTTCAGACGGTCGGCAATTTCAGCAGGATCCTCATCCTGCAGTTTGATATAGATGCGGTCATACGTCCGTTTGTACTGCAGATCCTTGTAGTCTCTGAGCATATAGCGGATATTGCGGTCAAGCCGGCGGATGAAATCCTTTCGGTTCTTGCCCTTGGTACTGAGTTCGCCATAGCGAATCAAAACGGTATCATACTTTACCATACTGTTTCGTAATCTCCTTTAATGCAGAAAGAAATGCATCGATTTCCTCCGGTGTATTATGCCGTGACAAAGATACACGGATACAGCTGCTTGCCCTTCTGCGGGAATATCCCATGGCAAGCAGCACATAGCTTGGATTGTCACTGCGGGAATCACATGTACTGCGGGCACTGACCATAAACCCCTTCTCATTCAGGGCATTCTGCATCACTTCACTGGGGATATCCTCATATGAGAAATTCACGGTTGAAACAACGCCATCTTCAGGACTGTTGATTTCAATGCCGGGAATCTGTTTCAGGCCTATCAGAAGCTGATCATGCATGTCTTTGATATATGCATGATATCGTTTCCCGTTTTCAAGTGCCAGCCGAAGTGTCTTGGCAAAAACCATATCCGCAACCGCATTGGCAGTACCGCCGCGGATGCCGAATTCCTGCTCACCGCCATTGATCAATGGTTCAAACGGGACATAGCTCTTTTTGACAAGGATACCGCTGCCCTTCAGGCCTTCCAGCTTATGGGCACTGATGGAAGCCAGATCAATATTGCTCAGATCAAGGTCAACCTTGCTAACTGCCTGGGTCAGATCCACATGCATGAAGGCATGGGTATGATGGCGGACATAATCGGCAATCTCATTGATGGGATTGATGGCGCCAGATTCATTGTTGACATACATGATGGAGACAATGGCAGTATCCTCTTCCACTGCCTTTTTCACATCTTCAACAGAAACCCTGCCATCAGGGCCAACCGGAAGATAATCAACCTTTGTTCCAAACAGACGTTCCATCTGCCGGCAGGCATTCAGAATGGAAGAATGCTCCACGCAGGAAGTAACGATGTGGTTCTTTCCTTTCTGGGCAAGTGTGACACCCTTGATGGCACTGCTGTTGGCTTCTGAGGAACCAGATGTGAAGATGATCTCATCACTTTTGACGCCCAAAAGCCCGGCAGCGGCTGCCCGGGCTTTTTCAAGCTTATGATGAATGGTAATGCCTTCATCATATAAAGATTCACTGTTGCAGTAATCCTGTGCAAGCAGCTTCTCATAGGTAGAAAGAACATCCGGATTGATATTCGTTGTGCTTGCACTGTCAAAATATACTCTATGCACCTTTTGCATTCTCCTTGATCATGTGTTCATAGTTGCCCGGATGAATCTTTTCAATCGTGGCAATTGCCATGGTCAGAGCCTGCGTATATTCACCATTGCGGAAAGCCAGCTCCGCCCGGGTCAGTTCAGAATCAATATCGGCATAGGTAGAACGGTACCGGTTGCCAAAGACAATCGTATTTTCCACCATCACAACCGTACCCACAACATTATTGACATCATTGTAAAGCTTATAGATGAAGTCCAGTGCTTCCTGCAGGGCGCTGTTTACAGTCTGAATATTCAGCGGCACCTGCGCCATCATCTGTTTCAGATGTTCAATGTAGCTTTCTGCCTTCTTCATATCGCT
This sequence comes from Lactimicrobium sp., assembly GCF_036453465.1. Classification (NCBI taxonomy): domain Bacteria; kingdom Bacillati; phylum Bacillota; class Erysipelotrichia; order Erysipelotrichales; family Erysipelotrichaceae; genus Lactimicrobium; species Lactimicrobium sp. The sequence continues at coordinate 19,081 of NZ_JAZHUW010000003.1, read as the reverse complement.
GTCATACTGACGGGAGATATTGGGAAGCTTGTATTTGCGGATCTTCACCTGAATCTGGTTCATGATGATCTGCAGTTTGATCAGCTGCTTGCGGGCACGCTCCTCATCACCGGATGCCGCCTCAATCTTCGTGCGCATCTTAGCAAGCGAGTCTCCAACTTCATGAACACCGTCATTGAGCTCCTTTAATGCAACCAGAACAGTTGTGCTTGGAATCATGTGATTCTTCACACTCTCCATGATCCGCGGCCTTTCTGCCTGCAGGCGCTGGAATTCCTCCTTGCGCTTGGTCAGATCATGGTCCATGCCTTCTAAGCCAAAGCGGACATTGGTATGGTCATAGTGATCCGTCACATACTGGAATGTCTTCTCTACCTGAGCAAACTGTGCTTCGGTATCCTGGGCAAGTGCATTCACTTCATCAAAGGCTTTGCCCTCTTTATTAACGGCATCATCCAGCTGCTGGATCCGCTGCTTGTAATCATCCAGATGAGCACGCACGCCATCGATATGACCGTTCTTGAGATTCTTGAGATCATCCTTCAACGCAACGGTCAGCGTGCTGAGATTGTTTTCAACCTCAATATGTTTGAGATACACGCCGCGGTTGCGTTCACGGGCATAATCCTTATGCAGATTCTCAGCCATGTTGGGAATTACGCCGCGGGCATCTGTCAGAAGTGCCGGCATCTGTTCTACATTGGTCTGGATCTCATCCAGAGAATTCTTGATATTGACAAGCTCCTGGTTTGCTTTTTCAAAGTCGGAGGAGAACATCCATTCTTCAAACGTTGAGAACATCTGCTCCGTGGAGCTGATCTTTTCTTCCAGGTACTGCCAGCAGTAGGAAAGCTCAGCGCTGTGCTCCTGTGCTTCACTCTTGAGGGCACGGAAACGGTTCTTGTAAGAAGTGACCAGCTGTCTCTGGGTTGTCTCTTTGGCAAGGATCAGATCCAGCATATCATTCAGGGTTGTGGCACCGGTCTTGGCAGCAGCCAGTTCTTCATCGAGCTGGTCCAGCAGGCCGTCCGCTTTCTTTAATTTGCCGACAGAGATGGCATCCTCTGCATCCGAAAGATGCTCGGCAGCAGCAGCGACATTGCCTTCATACTTGTCAAAGACTTCCTGTGCTTCCTTGACCTTCTTGGTTGTTTCCTCATCAATGCGTCCGATTGTATTCGCCTTGTTCATCTTGAACTGCAGCGGGAAATTCTTGAGCTCATCATAACGATCCTGATACCCCTTCAGATCCTTCTGGTAGCTCTTGGTACGGACTCTTGTAACGATCATCCAGATCAGTAATATCAAAACAACCACGGCTATGGCTGCAAGTACGCGTATATCGCTTAAAATGTTCAGAACTTGATTCATTGTGCCTTCCTCCCATTTTGATCACTTCTCAAAGCTTATTTATTCTATCATAAAACCTCTGACTTTTTACGGGTGAGTGTACAAGGTTTAGCCCGCCGGCGAGGAATTTGATTGATCAAGCATACGGCATAGAACATCCTGTGACAACAAAAATCAGCGGAAACAGGCATGAAACCGTATGATTTCATTGACTTGTGAAAGTCTGTAATGATATCATAGACCAGCGACTAATGATAGCAGCATGCAGAGTCATGGTCCAGGCGTTGCGAACATCCCGTTGGGATACGCTCCCAGTAGCCGGCTGCAAACGGTGAACAGCCCTGTTGCAACACCCGCCAGAAGATAATCTGCACCTGTTGTTGTTTCTCAGCCATTATTATAGGAGGAAACAAAAACATGGCACGTTACACAGGTCCGGTATGGAAGAAGTCCAGACGTCTGAGCTTCTCCGTTCTTGAAACCGGCGAAGAACTCAAGAAGAGAACTTATGCACCTGGCCAGCATGGCCCGACAAAGCGCATCAAGCTGAGCAACTATGGTACTCAGCTGCGTGAGAAGCAGAGAGTCCGCAACATGTATGGTCTGAACGAGCGTCAGTTCGTTAACCTGTTTGAAAAGGCATCCCGTATGGATGGCATGGCTGGTGTCAACTTCCTTGTCCTGCTCGAGAGCAGACTGGACAATGTTGTCTACCGTATGGGCTTTGCCAGAACAAGAAAGGCTGCCAGACAGCTTGTCAGCCACGGCCATATCGCCGTCAATGGCAAGAAGGTAGATATCCCTTCTGCACAGGTATTCCCTGGTGATGTTGTCTCCGTTCGTGACAACGCCAAGAATATGAAGTGCATCAGCGAGTCCCTCGAATCCAACATTGCAAAGCCTGCATTTGTTGAAGTCGACAAGGACAACCTGAAGGGAACATTCGTCAGAGTTCCTGAGCGTTCTGAACTGAACCAGGAAGTCAACGAGTCCCTGATCGTTGAATACTATAACAGGTAAGTTCACCAGAATCACGAAAAAGCCGCTTGCAGAGCGGCTTTTTTCATGCTTTTCAGAGACCTTTTGGGAGCAGCCATAGCAGCTTCACGTCTGCAGAAAGAAAAGGACAAGTCATGTATTTCACGATAACCTGTCCTGAATCATTTATTACTTTGTGAATCTGCGATTCTCTTGTTACTGCACTTCTGATATCTGCGCCTGTGGATCAACTGTTGGTTCAGGCAATGATGATGGCTGGGCTGTTGGCAGTACAGGTGCTGAGGTTGGCTCAGCGGTTGGCGTAACTGGTTCAGCAGGTGTATTGTTATTCTCATTGCCATTATCACCAGTATCAGAATCATCAGTTGGACTCTGTCCATTGTCATTTTCCGTATTCGTTGTATCAGAACGGTAATAGTAATTGCCGCCGGTGCCAGACCTTGAACGATTTGAATAACTGCTGTTTGTATTGGACTGGGTGGTATCTGCTCCCTGTGAATTGCTGTCTTCGGTATTTGTCTGAGGTGAAGCCGTGCTTTCTGCATGTTTTGCCAGTGTTACGGTAACAGCTGCAGAGCGTTTCGTCTTTGTTCCTGCAGCAGGATCCATACTGACAAACACATCATCTGCGAGGTCTTTGCTGTCAGTGTAGGAATATGTAACCTTAGAGAAGTCATTATCTGCAAACCAGGCTTCGATCTCATCCTTCTTCTTGCCTGAGAAATCAGGCAGCTGTACTTCAAGATCGGGGTCTGGTCCCTGTGAAAGTGTAAAGGTCAGTGTACCATTGGAAGACAGCTTTCTTGACGACTGGCTGATGACACAATCCGTCAGGACATCATCGCTGTATTCTTCCTGGAATTTAATCTGATCTGTTAGATTATTTTTCTTTGCCCAGATTTCAACAATACGCTGTGCCTTGCCGCTGAAATCCGGTACGATAACTGCCTGATTATCTGCATTCACTGCATAAACCGCATATGCCGCAGTACCAGCCCCTGCTGTGATCACCGCTGCCAGGGCAATTTTCAAGCCCGGTTTTAATGTAAAAGACATATTGTGATCCCCCTCCCCATATTCTCAATCTGTCAGTACAGAAATTCCCATCAGAAATGAAACCTAAGCAAATATAAATGAGAACAGACTGATAGTCAAATGGCTCTTGCCATGTCCCGGTCTGCCTGCAGGCTTTTGAGATGTGGTTATTTACGCTCATCCAGCAAAAAAAGCTGCAGCCTGAATGCAGTGCTGCAGCCTGATGCTGTGTTATTGAGTTACTGATATCAGCCAATAAAGCCAAAAGCGAAGCGCGGCTTGATCCAGTCGAGCAGAATCTGTTCCTGTTCAGGGATTCTGCCTACCAGATTGTATTCATCGGAAAGTTCAAGATCCTTCAGGACAATCCAGATTTCACCACGATAGTGCTCAAGGTTATCATTCACGATGACCACATCACCTCTGTGTGCCATCTTGTCAGCTCTCTTTCTGACCGGTATCGGCTGACCGGCAAATTCAACCCGCGGCCAGGAAGAACGGATGATCAGATCATTGCAGTCATCACGTGACTGGTGCTTATCCCACAGAGCAATCTTCTTCTCAGTATCCGTGGCGCCTTCATCCCAGTCGATCCGCATATTGATCTTGGTCAGATCTGTATCGGCCATAGCCTTGAGTTCTTCATCCGAAGCATAGCAGTTGCCAACCAGGATATCCTGGCACAGATTGATGGCATTGAGATGGCGCACCTGCAGATCAATCGGCAGATCACGGTCCATTTCCAGAGTCGGCAGACCATCATAGACAGGCCACGGGCCAAAGGTATTCTTCTGCTGAGAAGAAACAAAGCTGGCAATACGCAGACCAGTCCTGTTGTAGGCAGAAGTCAGCTCAATATATCTGGCCAGGCCCATGCCGGTATGGCGCTGCGGGAAGAAATTGGAGCACATGCACATGTTCTCTTTGTCTGCACCGCACTTGATCAGGTTGTCGATATCGACGGTACCGGATGCGTTGTATTCAATTTTGATGCCATAGGGATTATGCGTGATGGCAATATCCTCCACTTCACCAAAGTGTCCGTCAAGACGGATGATATCAAGTCCAATCTGATGGAACACAGACAGATCATACGGAGTTGCGCCAAGCCGCTTGAACACTTCTGGGTTTGTATCAGCAGAAATGATCATGCCTGCCTCATGTGCCACAGCACAAAGCTTTGAGAAATTGGCAACCACTTCATCCTTGTTTTCCTTAACGCTCAGAAAACATGTAAATACACGTTTGAAGCCAAGCTTACCTGCCTTGCGGATATAGGCATACGTCCCTTCATTTGTTGTATGTTCCGGAAATACGGAAATACCAAGCTGTTTCATTACTGTTTTTCCTCCTTCAATACACTTTCACCATTGCTTTCGATGATTTCCTTATAAGCATCAAAAGATTTCTTCTTATATCGGGCCAATGTGCCGGTGCCGTCATTGTTGCGGTCAACATAGACAAAACCGTAGCGCTTCTTCATCTCACCGGTGCCGGCTGAGACAAGATCAATCGGGCCCCACCAGAGATAGCCCATGCAGTCAACGCCATCTTCAATGGCTTCATTGACCTGTACGACATGTTCTTTCAGATAATGCACACGGAAAGGATCATCCACGGTCTTGTCTGCATTGAGCTGCTCATCCAGGCCGATGCCGTTTTCAACGATAAACAGCGGCAGATGATAGCGGTCATACAGAACATTCATCGTATAGCGAAGACCCAGCGGATCAACCGGCCATGACCATGGCTTTGGTGAGCATTCCTTCAGATACGGATTGGTTCTGCCGGTGATGCCGCCGGTATCCAGACCATTCTTTGCGCCAACATCATAGGTAGAAGAACGGTAATAGCTGAAGGAGAAGAAATCAACCGGATAGTCATGGATGAGCTTTTCCCCTTCTGCACTCAGGTTCTTCGGTGTCAGATGCTTTTCACGCCAGATGCGTTTGACATAGCCCGGGATGATGCCAAGGCAGAATGGATCGCCAAAGTAGAAGACACCCATCTGCTGTGTCTGGTAAGCACCAAAGACGTTTTCCGGTCTGCAGTCATACGGATAGACGGCAGTGCCCGAGCATGTCAGCATGCAGCCGACCTGGCAGTCTGGATCAATTTCATGGGCCAGTTTTACTGTATCGGCATTGGCAACCAGGATGTTGTAATAGGCATCCCACTTGTCCTGCTCGGTAATGGAACCACAGGGATCATTTTTATCTTTCGGATGCAGATCAAGAATGCCGCCGGCAACCAGCGGATTGCGCAGCAGTGCATTGACTTCATTGAATGTCAGCCAGTACTTCACTTTGCCCTTGAAAGCAGTAAACAGCGTTTTCGCGTAGTTATGCCAGAAGCCGATCAGCTTTTCATTGGACCAGCCGCCGTATTCTGTTAACAGGTACAGCGGTGTTTCATAATGGCTCATGGTAATGACCGGTTCCATGCCATAGCCTCTGATTGTATCAATCAGATCTTTGTAGAAATCAATGCCGGCCTGATTGGGTGTTTCTTCATCGCCATTGGGGAAAATTCTGCTCCAGGCAATGGATGTACGGAAACATTTGAAGCCCATATCTGCCATTAGTTTCAGATCTTCATGATAGCGGTGATAGAAATCAATGCCTTCATGGGACAGATAGACTTTTTTAGGATCAAGGCACATTTCCCACTTGCCTGTTTCTTCGTTCCACTTCAGACCGGGATCATGGCTGGAAATACCAACCATGACATCAGTGATGTCAGGCTTCTTGCCATCACTCAGCCAGGCACCTTCCAGCTGATTGGCAGCGACTGCGCCGCCCCACAGAAAATTCTTTGGAAAACTCATACAATGCATGTCCTTTCTTTCTATGAACTTTTCATCAGCACATAACGCTGTGCTGTCCAGGAATCATTACTTGCAAATAAGATCATGCGGTTATCTGCCATGGCAAAAGTCAGATGCACCGTACTGCCGCTGCCATCTTCTGCATCACACTGCCACACATCTTCTTCTGTTTCTTTTGACCAGGTGCCGGAATAGGTATCACTGCCTGCTGTATAAGACAGTGTGTGATCTGCATTGAGGATCAATGTCACCTGTGCATCTGTATCTGTAAAAGTACCGGATATGGAGGCTTTCTTTGGCATCAGGGATACTGCAAAGCCAATCACCAGCATCAATGCCCCGGCAATCACAATCGCAGTCCATGCCGGCATCTGCTTTTTTCGTTCTGTCTTGGTTTCTGCCGATAAGTCAGCACCGCAATGCATGCAGTAGCGGCTGGATCCAGATACTGGCTGATGGCAGTGTGGACATACTTTCATCTGTTTCATGATGGCTTCACCAACCTGTAGATCTTTTCACTGCTGCCTTCCCCTTCATACAGGTATATTTCATCTCCGGCCACAAATACCGTTCCATCTTCTGTCTTTGTAAACAGACCGCCAAACAGATTCTTCAGACGGTAGGTATGCGCATCCTGTGTCCGATAAACTTTACCGCTGGACGTATCAGGCCACTGCAGTCCGTCACTGGTGACTTTATAGTCATGGGAAAAAATGATTTGGGGAACGGTGCCGCTGGCATAGCTGCTGTAATCCTGATGATCCTGCAACTGATAGCTGCCGGCAGATGTCAGGGTCAGCTCAGCCAGGATATTGCCTTTGCCATCATATAAAAGCCAGGTTCCTTTGGGCATCGGCCCGCTCGTGCTGAAATAGAAAAACAAAGCCGTAACAAGCAGCACTGCCACAATGGCAAGGATGCCATACTGTCTGGATTTCTTCTGTACCACAGGCAGACGATGTCCACACCATGTGCAGAAAGTATCATGATCATCAACGGGTTTGCCGCAATATGGACAGGTCATATATTCCCTCTCTGTGTTTCATTCTAGCAGAAAAAAACAGGTCCTGCATCTTCTGCATGAAACCTGTTACATTCATCCACAATATGAAATTTTTACTCAACACCGATGATGAAGCAGTATACCGGCTGGCCGCCGTCTTCCACATCAACATCCACGTCATAGTGGCCGCTGATGTAATCCGCAACTTCCTTGCATTCCTGCTCTGTAGCATCCTGGCCCTTGATCAATGTCACAATTTCACTGTCCTCATCGCACAGCTGATCAACCAGCTGCTGGGCAGCCGTGACTTTATTCTTGACTGTCACTTTGATCTCTTTGTCAAAGATGCCCATGTAATCACCGGCATGGATGGTCTGCCCATTCATCGTTGTATCCTTAATTGCATAGGTAACCTGGCCGGTCTTGACATTGGCAATGGCATCTTCCATCGCCTGCCGGTTGGCATCTACAGTCTCATCCGGATTGAAGCTGATGCAGGCACTGAGTCCCTGCGGCACGCTCTTTGTCTCCAGGACAATGATATCCTTGTCGGATGTCACATCGGCTGCTTGTCTGGCCGCCATGATGATATTGGAGTTATTCGGCAGAACAAAGATATGCTTTGCATGAATTCTGGCAATAGCAGCACAGAAATCTTCTGTACTTGGATTCATGGTCTGACCGCCGGACACAACCACATCTGTGCGGTATTCCTTGAACAGCTTGGCAAGACCTTCTCCTGCTGCTACGGCAATGATGCCGTATTCCTTCTCCGGCGTATTGTCTTCTTCCTTTTCATCAAGAATGGAAGGAGACTGCGGCTGTTTGAAGTTTTCAATCTGAATACGGGTGAATTCACCATAGCGCTCACCAAGAGACAGAACGGCACCAGGTGTCATCGTATTGATGTGTACCTTGACGACATTGTCATCCACAATCAGAGTGATATGGTTGCCCATCTGTTCCATCTGCCGGCGGAAATCTTCCCTGCGGAAGAATGCCTTGTTCTGATCGCTCAGCTGCAGAATGAACTCAGTGGCATAGCCGGAAGCTTTCTCATTCTTCTCTTCTTCCAGAATTTCTGCTTCGGACAGTTCCTTGATCGGTGCTCCTTCCAGATAGGCACGGAAACCATCAAAGATGACAACCAGTCCGGAGCCGCCGGAGTCAACCACATGTGCTTCTTTCAATACCGGCAATAGTTCCGGTGTATGGTCCAGAGATACCTTGGCTTCCTTGCAGAGAATATCAATATATTCCTCCAGAGAGCATTCACTGTGGCCATCCACATAAGCCTTTGCCTTGTCTGTGCTTTCTCTGACCACTGTCAGGATTGTGCCTTCAACCGGCCGCATGACAGCTTTGTATGCCATCGCAGAGCCATTGCACATCGCATCGGCGAATTCAGCAACACTGACTTCATTTTTATCTTTGATGGACTTATAGAAGCCGCGGAAAATCTGAGACAGAATAACACCGGAGTTTCCACGTGCTCCCATCAGCAGGCCTCTGCTCAGTGACTTTGCCACAACCGGAAGTAAATCACTGCCGGATTTGTTCACCTCAGCCATGCCATTGGTAAATGTCAGCGACATGTTCGTACCGGTATCACCATCCGGTACCGGGAACACGTTGCGTGCATCAATCTCTTTTTTCTGGTTGCTGAGATTGTTGCACCCGCTGGCCAGCATTTCTTTAAATATCTTACCGTTTACTGTATTCATCGTTTGTCCCTCATCAGCCTACTACGCGTACACCCTGCACAAAAACATTCACTGCCGCAATGTTCACTGACAGCGACTTTTCAAGGACATATTTGACCTTCTTCTGTGCTTCTCTGACAGCTTCTGAGATCTTGACACCGAAGCTTACAATAATATACAAATCAATTTCCAGACCACAGTCTGTTTTGCGCACAACAACGCCTCTGGCATAATTCTCATTCTTCAGCAGCTCAGCCCAGCCATCCCGCAGCAGCTGTCTGCTGGCCATGCCAACAACACCATAGCATTCGGTAATGACACCGCCTGCAAGCGAGGCAACGGCCTCTTCTGAAACAGAGATGTTGCCATAATTTGTCTGTTTTTCTACAGTCATAAAGGTTTTTCTCCTTCAATCATGGGTTATTTTAACAATAACGCACCTATTTTACAATGCTCATCCCGCCGTGTCTGTATCCTGCTGGCTGCCTTCAGAAGGCACATAGGTACCTGTGCTGTATTCCCCGGCCGCATAGTGGGCAAGGAAATCCCCATCCACGACTTCATCGCCGTTTTCATCAATTGGAATCGGAATCTTATTGCCATTGGCATCCAGAGCATCATTGCCGTTTTCATCTGTGTAATAATGCTTGATGGCCTTATCGCCGGAACTGTTGGTAATCACATTGCCATTGCTGTCCGTCCAGTAATCATCGCTTGTCTGATTCCACGGGCACACCTGCGTATTGACGATATTGCCCCAGTCTGTGCCAACCACACACAAGGAGCGGTCTGACATGTTGGCATAGACATCAAAGTAGTAATTCACTTTATAAAAGCTGTCATATGAAGCGTAGAAATAGCCTCCGGTGCGCATCAGCACACGCACGGTGCTGGCATCATAAGACAGGCTGTACTTGTCAATTTCAGCCATCTGACTGATGATTTCCGGTTTGACATCCTGCATTGCCCTGGCAAGCTTCTGGGTATCTTCATCCGCATCAAAGCCGATGATCAGTGGCACATTGGCAATCAGATCCAGATACTGGCTCATCAGCGGCGCGGTACTGCCGTCTGCCAGCACAACCTGGGCCGAATCGGTATAACGGTAGCCCAGCACTTTCTTCTCCGTAACTGCCACTTTGACAACGTTGCCGGAAAGCAGAGAAACTTTACAGTCACTGACAATCGGATTCTGTCTGACCTTGTAGCTGATCAATGACGGGAAACTTGTATAGAACAGTTTCTTTGTACTGAGGCCGCCAAGCTCTTCAATATAGCTGGCTGGCAGTACAGAATTGCCTGTTACCTGAATAGCAGCAATCTTTGATGCCGGCAGTAAGGCATACACAGCAAGAATGATCACAAAGGCACAGACGATGGCAGCACGCAGCAGCCGGGGCTGGTCTTTGCGGAAACGCTGGGTATCCTGCTTGATGCGCTGGTGGTTCAGTATCCGCTGCACATGTTCATAGCCAAGTGATTCAAGATCCTTATCACCAAGATTCTCGCTCATTCCCAGTTAAATTTCTCCACTTCTGTCTGCAGGTCAATGCCGTATTTTTCCTTGACCTTCTGCTGGATTTCCGTCACAAGCTGCAGGTAGTCACAGGCCGAAGCATTGCCGTTGTTCACAATAAAGTTGCAGTGTTTCGGAGATACCTGTGCCCCGCCGCAGACATGGCCGCGGTAGCCGATCCCATCAATCAATGCCCAGGCATTGCCGTTTTCAGGATTGCGGAAGACAGATCCGCAGCTCGGCTTGTTCAACGGCTGCGACTGTACTCTGCGGGTGCGCCGGTTATCCATCAGCGCCGCAATTTCATCCTTGTCGCGCGGTGTCAGAGCAAACCGGGCAGCCAGAATGATCCAGTCAGGATGTTTCTGGAAAATGGATGTACGATAGCTGAAGCTGCATTCATCCGCACTGAGCCATTCAAAGCGTCCATCCCGCATCACCAGCACTTCCTGCAGGATATCAGAGATGGAAGAACGGTAGGCACCGGCATTCATGAAGATCGTGCCGCCGACCGTACCAGGGATGCCGGAGGCAAATTCAAGTCCGGACAGGCCGCGCTTCATCGCTTCTACAGAGCAGGCGATAATCGAACAGCCAGCCTGTGCTGTCATTACATTTCCATCATAGTATGTATCATCAAAGAAACGGTCGAGCTTGATGATCGCGCCATCATAGTCACGGTCGCTGCACAGCAGATCGCTTCCCTTACCAATCATTTTATAATGCACGCCGCTGCGTTCCAGTACCCGCATGACCCCATCCAGGGACACAATGTTATGCGGATAGACAACAAAGCGGGCATGGCCGCCAATGCGCAGTGTCGTCAGTTCACGCAGTGATCTGCCGCACTCCACCTCGGCCAGTTCTTTCAATGTTTCTTCCAGCTTATCCATCAATGTACCAACTCCTTCATCCAGGCAATCATCTGATCGGCGGCATCACGGCGGCCGGTGGCAAGAGCATTCTGTGCCATTGCATGCAGACGGTCATCATCCTTCATCAGATCATTGACCATGTCCGCAAGCCGCTCTGCACTCAGATCCTTTTCCTCCAGCATGACAGCCGCATCCTTTTTCACCAGTTCCATCGCATTAAAGACCTGATGATTGTTGGGAACATTGGGGCTTGGAATCAGAATGGCAGGTGTACCGATGGCACTGAGTTCTGCCATCGTTGTTGCCCCTGCCCGCACCACGGCAAGGCGGCATGCCTTCAGCATCTTTTTGCCATCGATGTACGGCACAATGTGAATATGTGCATCCGATTTTGTCTGATAGACATAGTCATTGGCTTTGCCAGCCGCAATCAATACCTGATAGCTGTCATCAAGCTTTCCGCAGGCTTCATCAATCACCTTTGATACAGATTCAGAGCCAAGCGATCCCATCATAAAGACGACAAAAGGAATATCCGGATTCAAACCAGTCTGGATCAGGTCTTCTTTTGTACAGATGGTGCCGGCGGCAAGCTGTGCCTCCGGATTGCCGGTCAGCCGCATTTTGTCTGCACAGGATGGCATCTGCTCACGGTTGGCATCATAGCAGATGGCAATGGCATCTGCTTTTTTCGCAAGGAAACGGTTGGCTTTGCCCATGAAGGAATTCTGTTCATGCAGCATGACCGGAATATGGCAGGCACTGGCTGCTTCTACAACCGGTACACTGATATAATTGCCAAACGCCACAACAATATCCGGCTTTTCTTTTCTGATTACCGTACGGGCAAGCTTCTTTGCTTTCAGCAGAGAAACAGCTGATTTCACCTTTGCAGAAATCCCGCTGTTCATGCCCGACATTTTTGCGCCATAGAATGGATAGCCCTTTTCGGGGATCAGCCTGCTTTCCATGCGGTTGCTGGATCCCCAGAAGACAATCTGACAGTCGGGCTCTTTCCTCTTTAAGATTTCAGCCAGAGCAAGGGCTGGATATATATGACCGCCGGTTCCTCCGGCAGCTATCAATACTTTCATCGAAAATCCTCCGGTACCAGTTGATTTTATCACAGGCATACCCATGACAAAAGGGCAATTGCCTTCCCATCCCTTCTCAGCGGATACAGAAAAAGCTGCCGGGATCATTCCGGCAGCTAGTTTCATGATGTTATTGTGCTTTTGGCAGCAGTACCTGTTCAATGCGGCCAAACAGTTCTTCTGTCCCCTGCTTCTTCAAGGAATCAACCGGGAAGATCTGGCTTTCACTGATGCTTAGATCACTGGCAATGACTCTTTTGTTTGTCAGCATGGCAGAACGGGAAAGCTTATCTGTTTTGGTCATGGCCACGATGATGGCCAGATGGCTGTGGCGGCCATACTCACACATCAGGATATCATCCTGGTTTGGTTTGCGCCGGCCATCCACCACCAGCACCATTGCCTTGAGGTTTGGGCGGTAACGAAAGTAGGGATCCATCAGCTTTGCAAAGGTCTCAGCACTGGAACGGTTGTCTCTGGCATAACCATAGCCCGGGGCATCTGTGAAGATCATCTTTTGATCAATCAGATAGAAGTTCAGCAGTCTTGTCTTACCCGGCGTACTGCCTGCATAGGCAAGATTCTTCCGGTTGACCAGGGCATTGATCAGGCTGCTTTTGCCGGCATTGGAACGGCCGGCAAAGACGGCTTCCGGCAGATCAGAAGCAGGCCACTGGCTCTGCTGTGCTCCCGAAAGCAGAAACTCTGCTTCATGGTACTGCATTACTTGACCAGGGCTTCCTTGAGCACCTGTGACATATTCTCGACCGGTACAAATTCCACGCTGTCACGCACTGCCTTAGGAACATCATCCAGATCTCTGACATTGTTCTTCGGTATCAGGATCTTGGAGATGCCGACTCTGTGGGCAGCCAGGCTCTTTTCACGCAGTCCGCCGATCGGCAGAACATTGCCGCGCAGGGTCACCTCACCTGTCATGGCAAGATCGGCATGGACAGGCGTGTTGCTCAATGCCGAGACAAGGGCAGTGGTCAAAGTGACACCGGCACTTGGTCCATCCTTTGGCACAGCACCTTCCGGTACATGGATATGGATATCATGCTTTTCAAAGAAAGCAGGATCAATGTTGAACTCTTTGGCATGGGCTTTGACATAGTCCAGGGCAATCTCGGCAGATTCCTTCATGACATCGCCAAGCTTGCCGGTTAATACCAGCCTGCCCTTGCCTTCAAACGTATTTACCTCAATGGACAGCACATCACCGCCGAAGGATGTATAGGCAAGGCCCGTGACAACACCGACCTGATCCTTCTTTTCCTTGGCACCGTATTCAAAGATTTCCTTGCCAAGCCACTTGTTGATAAGTTTCTTGGTAATGGTGACACTCTTTTTGCCATCGTTGAGAATGGCAAGAACCGTCTTACGGCACAGGGATGCAATCACTCTCTCGAGCTGTCTGACACCGGCTTCCCGTGTATAGTGGCGGATCAGATACAGCACTTCATTGTCCTTCAGATGGAACTGTTCCGGCTTGAGGCCATTGGCCTTGAGCTGCTTTGGAATCAGATACTGGTGGGCAATGTGCTGCTTGTCAATTTCTGTATAGGAAGGCAGTTCGATGATTTCCAGACGGTCAGCCAGCGGTGCCGGAATGTTTTCCAGATAGTTGGCGGTGGCAATGAACATGACCTTGGAAAGATCATATGGTTCTTCCAGATAGTGATCGCTGAACACAGCATTCTGTTCCGGATCAAGCACTTCGAGCAGCGCATCGGAAGGATCTCCCTTGTAGTCAGCACCCATCTTATCGATTTCATCGATCAGGAAGACAGGATTGATGACACCGGCTCTCTTCATGCCCTGGATGACACGGCCAGGCAGTGCACCGAGGTAAGTGCGTCTGTGGCCTCTGATCTCAGCCTCATCGCGTACACCGCCAAGGGACATCTTGACAAACTTGCGGTCCAGCGCTCTGGCAATGGACTTTGCCAGAGATGTCTTACCAACACCCGGAGGACCTACCAGGCACAGAATCGGGCTGTTCAGATTGCCGGTCATTTCCTTGACTGCCAGGTATTCCATGATTCTATCCTTGACCTTTTCCAGGCCATAGTGATCCTCATCCAGCACTTTGCGCACTGCTTTCAGATCATCAGAATCCTTGGTTTCCTGGTACCACGGCACATTCAGCAGCCAGTCGAGGTAGTTTCTTTCAACGGAGGCTTCCCCGCTGCCTGCCGGCAGCATCTCATAGCGCTTGAGCTCTTCCATGGCCTTGTCCTTGACATGCTGCGGATACGGATTCTTCTCAATCTTTTCACGCAGCTGGTCAGTATCATCGCTCATGCTGGATACATCGCCCAGCTCTTCGCGGATGGCCTTCAGCTTTTCTCGCAGGAAGTACTCTTTCTGCCCTTCATCAATTCTTTCCTTAACCTTGTCATTGATCGTCGCTTCCAGACGGTTGTACTGCTGCTGCTTTTCCAGCTCTTCAATGATGATGTACAGACGTTCATTGACATTGACCGTTTCCAGCAGTTTCTGTCTGGTTGCCTGGTCCAGCATGAAATACTGGGCAAACTGATCGGTCAGGGTAATGGCTGAAACACCGGAGCTCAGCTGGCTCAGGATATCCTGGGGGAAGGCACTGGAAACGTTGGACATCTTTTCAAAGGCACTGATGATACGTTTGACCAGCGCCATTTCTTCCATATGGTCGCCTTCCACATCTTCCACTGGCTCTACTTCGGCCATCATCATATGGCTGCCATTGTCAAGACGGACAAGCTTTGCCCGCTTCATACCGGTAAAGGTCACCCGCAGGAAACCTTCCTTGCGGCGGACAATCTTGATCTTGGCGATGGTGCCCATCTTATAAATATTATCAGCCGATGCCTCATCAGCCATAATATCACTCTGGCAAACAATCCATACCATGCTGTCATAGCTCTGCCCTGCCTCATTGACGGCATTGACAGATTTTGGCCGGCCTACTTCAATCATGACATCCTGGCCCGGGAAGACAATGATCCCGCGGGTTGCCACGACTGGCAGGGTGATATGTACATTGCTGTTTGCTTCACTCATTCAAGCTCACCTCCTGGCTGCACTATCTTACCTGCAGCCACTCCTTTTAACAAATAAGACGCTTCTGCTGAGCGTCTTATCCGTTTATTCTTTACTTATTACGCTTACTTGCTTTCAGCCTCAGCCTTTTCAGCTTCGCCCTTGGCTGCATTCTCCTTCAGGAAGTCGAATGCTTTCTGGTTGCGCAGATTTTCCTTGACCATCTCTTCAGAGATCAGGCCCTTGATCTTGTCAGCTTCCATGTTGTACTGCTGGGCAAGATCCTCATATTCCTTGGCAACCTCTTCGTCCGTAGCCTCAAGATTCTCAAGTTCAGCGACCTTCTCAAGACCAAGTCTGATGCGGACCTGCTTCTCAGCACGGTCTGTGTATTCCTTCTTGAAGTCATCGGCCTGCTTGCCCATCATCTGCAGATAGTTGCTCAGGCTCATACCATACTGAGAAAGCTGCTGGGCCAGCTGCTGAATCATGTTCTGCGCTTCATCCTCAATCATGACATCCGGAATGTCTGCCTGCACCTTGTCACGCAGCGCATCCAGCATCTCATTTTCAGCCGCATCCTCAGCCTGGCTTGTACGGGCATCCTGCAGACGCTCTCTGACAGCCTTCTTCAGATCATCCACTGTCTTGACATCCTTCATGTTGACATCAGCAGCGAAGTCATCATTCAGCTCAGGCAGAACCTTGCGCTTGACTTCATTAACCTTGACCTTGAAGACAACATCCTTGCCAGCCAGATCCTCGGCTGTGTAGTCCTTCGGGAATGTCAGGTGAAGTTCTTTCTCTTCGCCTGCCTTCACGCCGATCAGCTGATCCTCAAAGCCCGGGATAAAGGAACCGGAACCCAGCTCCAGGTTATAGCCCTCGGCCTTGCCGCCTTCAAACGGCTCGCCATCCTTGAAACCTTCATAGTCAATATTCACAGTGTCGCCCTTTTCAGCAGCACCATCGACTGTTTCCAGATCTGCATATGTCTTGCGCATACGCTCAATCTCAGCATCCACATCCTCGTCCTTGACTTCGGTATCCTTCAGGTTGTAAGGCAGACCCTTGTATTCGGAAACCGTAACTTCCGGATATACAGCAAATGTGAAGGTCAGCTCAGCCTTTTCAGGAGATACACTGTCGATCTTCAGCTGCGGCTGGGAGATCGGCTTGAGGTTGTTCTCCTCAAGAGCGGCACGCATCCACTCATTGGCGTTGTCTTCAACAGCCTGATATTCTCTTTCTTCCGGAGAAACTCTTCTTTCCAGCAGTGCCTTCGGTGCCTGGCCCTTGCGGAAGCCATCAATCGTTACCTTGCGGCAGATCTTATCGAAGGCCTTGTTGACTGCCTTGGTCCATTCCTCACCATCGATGGTGACCTGCAGATCACCCGTTGATTTTTCTTTCAGTGTCCAATTTGACATAGTTATATTGACTCCTTTTTCCAAATCGCTTGCTAATTATAGCAAAGTTATCGCTGTCAAGCTACAAAATTGCAGGCTGGGTGCCAGGATATGGCACTGTTAGTATGGTACATCACGCATTTAGCACTGTCAATATGAGAGTGCCAATTCTTTTCACACTACGATAACCTTCTTCTCTTTGCATCAATCGCAGCAATCGTACTGCCGCCATCCATCATCTCTGACACTTGTTTTGCGCAAAGATGTGCCACATCATATGCCTCATCCTCTTCATACATCAGCGGCAGAAAGATATAGAGCTCGTGGATGAGCAGGGTTCTTGCCATGTTGTAATAGGCAGGATTTTTTGCAAACCACCCTTTCAGCAAAGCATCTGCCTTTTTAAAAGCCGGCTGCTTTGCGATGGGGATGATATCGCCGGACCAGAAATCATATTCACAGCCATCCTTGTTCAATGTGAATTCCTCATTGATCCCCTGTTCTGCCATGCCTTCCATCAGCAGTGCTGCTGCCTCCGGCAGAGGATTTCCGGCAAGATATGACTGGATTTCACGTAGATATTCCCGCAGGCTGCGTGAACATAATGCACTGGCAGCAGAAAGTGCCAGAGCAGGTTTATCGGATAGCAGCTGCTGGATCAATGTATCTGCGCTTTCCTCACTGACTGGCTTTGCATCGCTCATTGCATAGGCCAGATCTTTTGCAAGTGCATGCAGTTTTTTCTCAGCATCCTCAGGAATGTACGGCATCTTAAGCTCCCGCTGCAGCAGGTATTCTGCTTCCTCGTATTTTTTGTCATCAATTGCCTTTTGGATCTCGGCAATGATCTCATCATAGTAGTTTTCCATGGATTTCACTTTATCACAATTGCTAATGGCAAACAAAGAATCAGAAAGAAATGCTTTCGCTCATTACAACTGTGCTTTGATGCAATATGATACGTTAGTACAAGAAAACTTATACATTTTCAAATCAGTTCAAAAAATTGATTCAAACTAGTTAAGCTGAATTAATCAGCATAAGTTTTACAAATTTATTGCAGCACATTGTGAATCTTTGCCATATGTAAATAGATATTTAAACACTTCTAGAAGAGTTAGCAAAAAACAGTTTACAATATTAGATTCGCATTAGATTCGCATAAATATTTTAGATATTGACAGCATGTTTAATATTCATTATTATGCTTTTGTAATTGAATATTTCATACTAGTAGCATGCGAAATCACTAAATAGCAAGGAGGTTCACATGCTGGCTCACAATATCATGCGGTATAAAAATGGAGATTCACTTCATTGATGTAACTCTTTACATCATAATGAGTAATACAATTCCATCAGTTCCCATGAAACAATATTTTATATCCTGACACCTGGGATCATGCTAACTGAAAACCTAGTACGAAGTATAACAGCCGTTATTCAATCGTTTAATAATATTACGTAGCTTTACTTTTTTGCTGTATCAATCTGATTGCAATTTCAAAAGAAAAAATTCAAATAGAGACTAACCGTTTCACTTGAAGCATTTCTTACTGCATAATTTTCATTAATTCTACATCCAAAATGGTTACAGGTTCAAAATGGGTTACACGCTTTTATTCTAATTCAAATAGAACAGACTATCTTGGAACTACTACAGAAGTGGTAGACCAAAGTTAATATGAAGAATAAAATTAAAGTTTACGCAATCGTAAACGTAATATATTTTGTAATAAAGTTACTATATAACCATTTCTTTGTTAAGTCTGATTTGTTGGAGCTAGGTTTAACCAATACTGACATTTTATATTTTGCCCCTGCCGCTCTCATATTGATCATATTAATGTTTGTTTACTATATTGACAAAAAAATTAACCATTTAAAATAAAGTTGCAAATATAATAGCTGTATTCATCCCATTGAGTAATTGTACCAGTTCACGCACAGCAACAATCATGATGTCGATTATCCTTCTCTGTGTAAAGGATGGTAATCAAACATGAGACAGAGTGCAGTACTGAAAGAATTTTCTAAACTGACTGATAATCAGAAAGACACAATCCGTAAGACGATTGAGGAGATGGTCCGGGTAAATGAGAATCTGAGCTCCAGCAAACCGGATGTATGCCCTGTGTGCGGCAAAGTGCATCCAAAGCTTTATCGCCGTGATATTCATGACAAAAAGATCAGATGGTATTGCGGCAGCTGCGGTCATAAGTTTACATATGATTCGCATACAA
>NZ_JAZHUW010000002.1:0-102375 GCF_036453465.1 Lactimicrobium sp. | reverse complement strand
TTACAATCAGGATTTCTTATAAACTCATTGACGTTGTTTGTGTTCTAATCTTTCTGTTCAGTTTTCAAAGATCTGCGCTCTTCCCTTCTCGGAAACAGCTTGTTAATAATACTGCAGCGCACAAGAAGTGTCAACTGATTTATTCAGAAGTTATTGAAAACTCATGATCTTTGTCAGAGGTACTTCTTCTGTGAGCATCTGTACCATAGCACTAATTCATTCAAATGTAAAGAAAAACATAGCTTTTATGCATGGTTGATGCATGGTTTCTGTTAGATCGCCGACTCCTGCTGCGCTCCGTCACACTTAGAGTTTTTTCTGTAATTGATCTTATTTCATAGCTTCCATTTCTTATCAGCTTTCGACTGGATTTCTATCCATTGACATCGAGATTTCAACTCTCGCATACTATTTGTGTAAATCACTTTTGCATCAGCTTCCCTGCTGACTGCTGGCATTCTAACTTATCTCACATTTTTTCATTTATGTTCAGGAGGATTTGTTTATGTACAAACCACTTCATTTGATTTCCTTGATGCTCTCTGCGGTAATCTCTGCATCCTATTCAGCTTCTGTTGTCCCATCTGGCAATAGCAATGCAGATTGCCATGACCTGCCTGATATATTTGTTTCTCGTGTCAGTATTCCTAATGCTGTTTCTTCAGATCCAGTGGATGATGCCACTCTGCAATCCCATACGGCAGGTGAGTCTGCGGATACTTCAGACACAAGATCGATTTCCATTATGCTGCATGTTACGGATACCTATACACCCTATCTGATCTTCCATTGCAATATTGAACATGGCGGAAATTACTGGGGCATCACTTCGATCTCCAGCGTTGAATTATCCTGTGATGATGCTGCTGGAAGAGAGAAGCAGTTTAATGGGAATATTTCTGCCTGGCTGCGCAGTCCGTATGAAATTGAATATGCCATCGTTGGAGATTTCTACTCCGGTGCCAAACAGGTGAGGCCTCCCTATATTGCCGGGGAATATGCCATTGATGAAATGATTGATTTTAATGGTACAGTTACGAATACAAACAGCAGTATTGCCCATTATTTCTATGATCATCAGAATGCTGTGCTGCAATCCTGAGCTGCCTCTATCCTTGATATGGTGAGGGTACGCATTCATCTTTTTACAAAAAAAGACACACTGTCCTGCGGGATGGTGTGCCTTTCTCTTATTGCATCAATTGGATTGCTGCTTACTCAACGGTGACACTCTTGGCCAGGTTTCTTGGCTTATCCACATTCAGGCCCTTTGCCACACTGAGGTAGTATGCCAGCAGCTGTAACGGCACAATGGCCAGGGATGTAGTTAAGTGTTCATCTGTCCTTGGAATATAGACTGTAAAGTCAGCTGTATCCTCAATGGCATAGTTACCATAGGTTGTCACACCCATCAGATAGGCGCCTCTGGACTTGACTTCCACCATGTTGGAAACTGTCTTTTCAAACAGTTTCTGCTGTGTGCAGACACCAATGACAAGCGTTCCATCTTCAATCAGAGAAATCGTGCCATGTTTCAGTTCACCAGCCGCATATGCCTCGGAATGAATATAGCTGATCTCCTTGAGCTTGAGAGAACCCTCCATACAGATCGCATAATCGAGACCTCTTCCAATAAAGAACACATCATGGGCATTGGCATACTTTGCCGCAAACCACTGGATTCGTTCCTTATCTTCCAGAATCTTCTCAATCTTTTCCGGCAGCTGCTGCAGCTCACCAATCAGTTCTGCTTCCTTTTCCTCATCAATCTTTCCGTTTACTTTAGCCAAAGCAATGGCAATGACATACATTGCGGCCAGCTGAGAACTGTATGCCTTTGTTGTTGCCACGGCAATCTCCGGACCCGCCAGTGTATACAGCACATGGTCAGCTTCTCTGGCAATGGTTGAGCCAACGACATTGACAATGCCCAGTGTGTCGGCACCAAGCTGCTTGGCCTCGCGCAGTGCCGCCAGAGAATCTGCCGTCTCTCCAGACTGGGAAACAATAATGACAAGTGTATTGTCCGGATCCAGGATCGGATTGCGGTAGCGGAACTCCGATGCCAGTTCAATTCTGACCGGGATTCTGGCCAGATCTTCAATGACATACTGACTGGCAGCGCCGACATGATAGGCAGAACCGCAGGCCACAATCTCAATATGCTTGTATTTAGCCAGTGTCTTTTCATCCAGTCCCTGTTCACTCAGATCAATCTTTCCATCCTTGATCAAAGAATTCAGTGTATCTCTGACCGCTTTGGGCTGTTCATGGATTTCCTTGATCATGAAGTGCTCAAAGCCGCCTCTTTCCGCAGCCTGGGCATCCCACTTCACCTCAGACGGTTCCACTTCTGTCTCTTCACGGTCAATGTCATAGAAGGTAACGGTACCCCTGCCAAGTTTGGCAATCTGCTGGTTGCCAATGTAATACACCTTACGGGTATGACTGATGATGGCCGTCACATCAGATGCCAGGAAGCTTTCATCCCCAACCGTGCCGATGATCAGCGGCGCATCTTTTCTTGCACAATAGATCTCACCCGGATAATCATGAAACATCACAGCCAGGGCATAGGTTCCCCGGATCCGGATCATTGCCCGTGCCAGTGCATCCACAGGGCCTTCCTTGTACTTCTTGATATAGTAGTCAATCAGCTTGATCGCTACTTCTGTATCTGTATCGGAATAGAATCTGTAGTCATGGCGCATCAGCTTTTCCTTGAGTTCCTGGTAGTTCTCAATGATGCCATTATGTACACCAACAACATTGTGGTCATCCGAGCAGTGCGGATGGGCATTGATCTCACTTGGCTCACCATGCGTTGCCCATCTGGTATGGCCGATGCCGCACGTGCCTACCAGTGCCTTGCCATCATTTGTCTTCTCTGCCAGAACCTTCAGTCTGCCCTTGGCTTTGACAATCTCAATATCCTTATCACCATCGCGTACAGCCAGACCTGCTGAGTCATAGCCGCGGTATTCCAGCCGGGACAATCCATCCAGCAGAATCGGTGCTGCCTGCTGATTCCCAATGTAGCCTACAATTCCACACATATCTGTACCCCTTTTCCTGCCAATTATAATACAGGTTAAGTTTGAACACAAAATTTGTATTTTTCGACAATGTATGCAGACGAAAAAAGGATCACGGGATGAAATCTCTTTCATCCAGAGATCCTTCTGTTGCTTATTCTGCTTCGGAAGCCTTGTTGTCGTCTTCTTCTGTACCTGTACTGAGGATATCATCCGGCAGTTTCTGCACATTGTTTGCAGCAACTTCGGCATTTCTTTCCTCACGGGCAGCCTTGAGCTGGGCAGCACGTGCCTTGATACGGCGTGTTGTCTCACGGTCAAAGTCACGGCCTGTGCCAGCCGGAATGAGCTTGCCAATGATGACATTCTCCTTCAGGCCCTGCAGATGGTCGACCTTGCCGCGTACAGCCGCATCGGTCAGCACTCTTGTTGTCTCCTGGAAGGATGCGGCGGACAGGAAGGAATCCGTCTCGACAGCAGACTTGGAAATACCAAGCAGAATCGGACCGAACTTCGCCGGTGTCTTACCTTCATCCAGCAGCTGCTCATTGATGGCATTCATATGGGCAAGAGACAGTGTCTGGCCTGCAGACAGACCGGAATCATTGCCTTCAAGCACAATGACCTTCTTGAGCATCTGACGGATCATGACTTCCAGATGCTTATCGGAAATATCGATGGACTGTGCGGAATAAACCTTCTTGACTTCCTTGAGGATGTATTCCTGAACAGCTCTGACACCAGCAACCTCGAGCAGTTCCTTCGGGGCAATCTGGCCTTCTGTCAGCTTTTCACCAGCCTTGACCTTGGTGCCAACCTTGATCCACGGACGAATGACCTGGGTCAGATCGCACTTATGCTCGATGCTTTCCTTTTCACCAGTGACCGTAACGATCATGCCAGTGTGGTTCTCCTGCTCACGGATATCGGAAACGACACCGTCAATCTTGGAGATGACCGCAACACCTTTCGGTGTACGTGCTTCGAACAATTCCTCGACACGCGGAAGACCCTGTGTGATATCACCATTCTGGGTAGCAACACCACCGGTATGGAAGTTACGCATCGTCAGCTGCGTACCAGGTTCACCAATCGCCTGGGCAGCCATGACACCAACAGCCTCGCCCTCTTCGACCAGGTTGCCGGTTGCCATGTTCTTGCCATAGCACTTACGGCAGATACCATTGGCAGCTTCACATGTGAATACATTGCGGATGTATGCCTGCTTGACACCGGCATCCACACACTTCTGGGCCAGCTCATCAGTGATGTACTGGTCCGCATCCACAATCACCTCACCAGTCTTTGGATCGGTGATCGGCTGCTGTGTATAACGGCCGACAATACGATCGTAGAACTTCTCAATCACAGAGTTGTTCTTCTGATCGATGATATCTTCAACCAGGTATGCCTTGTCTGTGCCGCAGTCATCCTCAGAGATGATGACTTCCTGGGCAACATCGACCAGACGTCTTGTCAGATAACCAGATTCAGCTGTCTTCAGAGCGGTATCGGTCAATCCCTTACGGACACCATGGGTGGAAATGAAGAATTCGGATACACTCATGCCTTCACGGAAGCACGATGTAATCGGGACTTCAATGATGGAAGGCTGATATTCCTTCTTACTCTTGGACTGGGTAGGACGGGCCATCAGACCACGCATACCAGCCAGCTGAGTGAAGTGGTTCTTGTTACCACGGGCACCGGAGACAGCCATCATGTTGATCGGGTTCATACGCGGCAGAGAAGCCATCAGCGTATCACCGACTTTATCCTTGACAGCAGCCCACAGTTCCTGATAAGCACGGTCCCACTCCTGCATTGTCAGCAGACCTCTGTCTCTCAGACTGTTGAGCTCATCAGCCTTCTTACGGCCTTCGGCAACCATCTCTTCCTTGTGCGGTGCAACCTTGATGTCACTCAGGGCAACGGTCATACCGGCAACCGTAGAGTACAGATAGCCCATATCCTTCAGAGAGTCGAGGATATCAGATGTGCCATGTGTCTTGTATTTATCGAACACAGCAGCGATCAGATTGCCAAGATCCTTCTTCTTGAACTCACCATGAATTCTGCGGGAAGCGATCTCCTTGGTGATATCTGTTCCCATCGGCACAAAGTCATCATCCGGTGTCACCTTCAGATTTGCCGCATTGGTCTCATTGAGATACGGGAAATCCGGCGGGAAGACACTGTTGAAGATGATCTTGCCGACAGATGTCAGCAGATAGCACTCATTCTGATGCTCTGTGAAGCATGTTTTGCCAACGGTCTTTGCAGGCAGGGCAATGCGGCTGTGCAGATGCACAACACCAGTCTGATATGCCATCAGAACTTCATTCGGATCCTTGAAGACATGGCCTTCATTGTCGCCATATCTTCTCCATCTGGCAGCCTCGCTCTTTTCGCCAAGGTTCTCCAGGGCATCTGCCTTGTTATAGAACTCCTGTGCAGTTTCTTCCATGTTCAGATAGAAGTTGCCAAGCACGAGGTCCTGTCCAGGGGTAACGATCGGTTTGCCATCCTTCGGGCCCAGAATGTTATTGGAACCAAGCATAAGGACTTCGGTCTCAGCTCTTGCCATCTCACCAAGCGGGAGATGGACAGCCATCTGGTCGCCATCAAAGTCGGCGTTGAATGCCGGGCAGACCAGCGGATGGACACGGATTGCACGTCCTTCGACCAGAATCGGGAAGAATGCCTGAATGCCGAGTCTGTGCAGAGTCGGGGCACGGTTCAGGAATACCGGGTGGTCAGCAATGACCTTTTCCACAACATCCCAGACACGCGGATCCTGTCTGGCAATGAGCTTTTCAGCAGTCTTCGGGTTGGAGGCAATGTTCTGGTTAACCAGTTCGTTGATCACGAACGGCTTGTACAGATTGATTGCCATTTCCTTCGGCAGGCCGCACTGCCACATCTTCAGGTACGGACCAATGGCGATAACAGAACGGCCGGAGAAGTCAACACGCTTACCGAGCAGGTTCTGACGGAAACGTCCCTGCTTACCCTTGAGGGCATGGGACAAAGACTTCAGGGCACGTCCGCCGGCACCAGTGACCGGCTTGGAACGTCTGCCGTTATCAATCAGAGCATCGACAGACTCCTGCAGCATTCTCTTTTCGTTCTGGACAATGATGGCAGGTGTGCCAAGTTCCAGCAGCTTCTTCAAACGGTTGTTACGGGTGATGACACGGCGGTAGAGATCGTTAAGATCACTGGTCGCAAAGCGGCCGCCGTCCAGCTGCAGCATAGGACGCAGATCAGGCGGAATGACCGGCAGAACAGTCAGCACCATCCACTCCGGCTTATTGCCAGAGGTCATGAAAGCTTCCACGGTTTCCAGACGCTTGATCAGCTTCTTGCGCTTGTCACCCTTGGCACCTTCCATTTCCTTCATGATGGAATCATATTCAGCCTGCAGATCTACCTGCTCCAGCAGTGTCTTGACAGCCTCAGCACCCGTAGCAGCTGTGAAGCTGCCCGGTCCATAGATAGCTGTATTCTCACGGAATTCCTTCTCAGAGAGAATCTGCTTGTAAGCCAGGCCTGTATCACCCGGATCAGTGACGATCCAGGACACAAAGTAAACAACTTCTTCCAACTGCTTGGGCGGAACATTCAGCAGCAGTGACATACGGCTCGGGATGCCGCGCAGATACCAGATGTGGGCAACCGGGGCAGCCAGTTCAATATGGCCCATACGTTCACGGCGCACACTGGACTTGGTAACCTCAACACCACAGCGGTCGCAGACCACACCCTGATAGCGGATCTTCTTGTACTTGCCGCAGGCACACTCCCAGTCCTTGGTCGGGCCGAAGATGCGCTCACAGAACAAGCCGTCACGCTCCGGCTTCTGGGAACGGTAGTTGATTGTCTCAGGCTTCTTGACTTCGCCATAAGACCATTCACGAATCTTCTCAGGTGATGCGAGTCCTACTTTAAAGGCTGTGAAATTGTTGATATTCATTACTCGCCCTCCTTATCGTCTCCGGATTCATCCTCATCATCGCCAAAGCCGACAATGGCAGCTTCCGGAGCGTCCTCTTCATCAATGTGGTCACGGATGGTCAGATCGCCATTCTCCGCCGCATCGTTGACGATGTTCTGGCGGCTCATGTCGAGGGTTGTCTCTTCACGCAGCTCTTCCTGCTCCATCTGCTTCAGATCCATCTCATTGCCATCGTCATCCAGCATTCTGACATCCAGAGCCAGAGCCTGCAGTTCATGAACCATGACACGGAAGGATTCCGGAATACCCGGCTCAGGCAGATCCTGTCCCTTGACGATTGCCTCATAGGTCTTTGTACGGCCCATGATATCATCGGACTTCACCGTCAGGATTTCCTGCAGAACATGGGCAGCACCATATGCTTCCAGAGCCCAGACTTCCATTTCACCAAATCTCTGGCCGCCGTTCTGGGCCTTGCCGCCCAACGGCTGCTGTGTAACCAGAGAATAAGGTCCGGTTGCACGGGCATGGAGCTTATCATCGACCATGTGGGCCAGCTTGATCATGTACATCACGCCGACCGCGATTCTTTCATCAAATGCCTCACCAGTCTGGCCATCGTACAGAACGTACTTACCATCCGGGGAAACATTGGCTTCTTTCATAATTTCGCGCAGATCTTCATTGGAAACACCATCGAAGACCGGTGTGGCAAACTTGACGTTCAGCTTTCTGGCTGCCATGCCAAGATGCAGCTCGAGCACCTGTCCGATATTCATACGGGAAGGCACACCGAACGGGTTCAGCATGATATCGATCGGGGTACCATCCTCCATGTACGGCATATCTTCAACCGGATTGATGCGGGAAATGACACCCTTGTTGCCATGACGGCCGGCCATCTTATCACCTTCAGAAATCTTACGTTTCTGTACGATGTAAACCTTGACGACCTCATTGACTCCCGGCGGCAGTTCATGGTTGTCCTTGCGCTTGAACACCCGGACACTGTGAACCGTACCAGCACCGCCATGCGGTACCTTCAGGGAGTTATCACGCACTTCACGTGACTTCTCACCAAAGATGGCAAGCAGCAGCTTCTCTTCCGGCGATACTTCGGACTGTCCCTTCGGGGTTACCTTGCCAACCAGGATGTCGCCTTCCTTGACGTCGGCGCCAACCATGACAATGCCTCTGCCATCCAGATTGCGGCAGGCAGCTTCGGCAACGTTCGGGATATCACGTGTAATCTCTTCCGGACCAAGCTTTGTCTCACGGCATTCAATGTCGTATTCCTCGATATGAACGGATGTATAGACATCATCGTACTGCATTCTTTCAGACATGATGATGGCATCCTCATAGTTGTAGCCATGCCATGTCATGAAGGCAACCAGTACGTTCTGGCCAAGGGCAAGCTCGCCATTGTACATGGACGGACCATCGGCCAGGATATCGCCCTTGTCTACCTTTTCACCATCCCAGACAATCGGCTTCTGGTTCAGGCAGGTAGAAGAGTTGGAACGCTGGTACTTGACCAGTTCATAGGTATGTTCTCTGCCATCTTCCTCAGTGACAACAACCTTGGTGGCATCCACAAAGGAAACAACACCAGGTGCTGTGGCAACACAGGCTGCACCGGAGTCATGGGCAATGGCATATTCCATACCCGTGCCGACATAGGCACTGTGCGGATTCAGCAGCGGAACGGCCTGACGCTGCATGTTGGCACCCATCAGGGCACGTGTGCAGTCATCGTTTTCAAGGAAAGGTACGCAGGCCGTCGCAACAGATACAATCTGGCGCGGCGAAACGTCGGCGTAGTCAACTGTGGAAGCATCCACCATCACAGTTTCACCCTTGATTCTGGCAACAACCTTGTCACCAGCCAGGTGGCCGTCCTTGATCTCGTTGGCCTGGGCAATGATGTGGTCATACTCTTCATCCACGGCCATGTACTTGATATCATCCGTCACCTTGCCATCAATGACCTTACGGTAAGGTGTCTCGATAAAGCCATATTCATTTACCTTGGCATAGGATGTCAGGTAGGAAATCAGACCAATGTTCGGTCCTTCAGGTGTCTCAATCGGGCAGATACGGCCATAGTGGGAGTTGTGAATATCACGGACTTCGAAGCCGGCTCTTTCACGGGTGAGTCCGCCAGGACCAAGAGCGGAAATACGGCGCTTGTTGGACAGCATAGCCAGCGGATTTTCCTGATCCATGAACTGAGACAGCTGGGAAGAGGAGAAGAACTCCTTGATCGCAGCAGTCAGCGGACGGATATTGGTCAGCTGCTTCGGTGTCAGGCTGCCGGTCTCGGCAATGGACATTCTTTCCTTGACGACTCTTTCCATACGGGACAGACCAATCCGGAACTGGTTCTGGATCAATTCGCCGACAGTACGGATACGACGGTTGGAAAGCATATCAATATCATCCTGGGTGCCGATGCCATCAAGCATCGTCAGCTCATAGTTGTACAGGGCATACATATCACTCATGGTGATCGTATGCTTCTGGTTGAGCGGATCAATACCAATCAGCTTGACAGCATGGCCGTCATCAGCCTTGACCTCAACTTCCTGTACGCAGGCACCAACCAGCCATACAGAAATGTCTTCACCAGCCATGACCTTCTTCTGGATGTAATCCTTCTGAGCTGTTGTGAGCTTCAAAGGAGCTTCATCCGGTACATAGCGGTCAGCGACAAGATCGCCATCCTTATCCAGCACATCTGTACCATTCTCAGTCAGACGGCCAATGACATACATACGGGAGCCAAGATCCAGCACGGCATTGACATTGGCATTGGTCAGCTTAGCCTCCTGCCCATAAATACCTGTCCAGACCGTAACTTCCTTGAATTCCTTCGCCAGATCAGCCACGTTCTTTTCCGTGAGAACCGTGCCGGCATCCAGCTGTGTCTCTTCGCTGCTGCCATCCAAGTCAACAGCAAGGATTCTGCCAACAAGTGCATTCTTCCACTCGGTGCTCATCACAGCCGTCACCGGATGAGAGAATCTGTGGGTGAAAGGCAGTGCACGGCAGTTGATGCCCTTGTTGATCTCATCGCGCAGAGCATTGCGTGCTTCCTTGTCAATCAGCTTGTCCTTCGGCCACAGCAGTGTGCCATCGGCGCCGATCAGATCTTCCACAAGCTCATGGCCTTCCATACGGTCAAGAATGTTCAGCTTCTTTCTTACCTTATAGCGGCCTGCCTTGGTCAGATCATAGCGGCGGTAGTCAAAGAACTTGGCATCCATCAGGTTCAAGGAACCATCGATGGTGGCAATTTCATCCGCACGCTGGTTTTCATAGACAGAAAGCAGAGCTTCATTTCTTGTATTGGTCTTATCTGCGGCCAGGGTATTCTTCACTTCTTCATAATCACCGAAGACGGAAGTATACAGCAGCATATAGTCATTCTGCAGATCACGCGGCTCTTCCGGTACAACAACGTCCTTGTGCACCTCAAAGTTCATGGCCTGCAAGAACTTCTCCATGGCAGTTGTATCATGGGTATCCTCGCCCTTTTCCGGATCCAGGGCCATACCGATGGCCTTGAACAGGATGGTGCTGAGAATCTTACGGCGGCGGTCAATGGACACATTCATGATTCTGCCCAGGGCAGCCTTCTTGTCATCGGACATGAACTCCAGCCAGGTGCCGCGGCTCGGGATCAGCTCGCATGTATACGTATCACGGCCGGTTCTTTCTTCTGAAACAATGTCAAAATAAGCACCCGGGGAACGGACAATCTGCGAAACGATAACACGTTCTGCGCCGTTGATGATAAAAGTGCCGGTCGGAGTCATCATCGGGAAATCACCGAGGAAGACTTCCTCCCACTTGGTCATGACTTCACCGGTATCATTGTCCATGATCTCCAGTTCCATCTTGGCCTTCAGCTGAGCACTGTAATTCACCTCACGGTATTTGCACTCGCTGATCGAATATTTCGGTTCACCGAACTCATAGTCCAGGAACTTCAGACGGATGTTGCCGGCATAGTTGCTGATGGGGTAGATATCGTCAAATACCTCCCTGATGCCTTCCTTCAGAAACCAGTCAAAAGACTTTGTCTGAATTTCCGTTAAATCCGGAAGATCCAGACCGCTGCTTACTTTTGAATAATCCCTGCGGGATGCTTTCTTGCCGTACTGCACAACGTGGTATGTTTGCTTATTCTCCATGTACGCCATCCTTTCACACGCATCTCGTAACGCCAAAAAGGGCGGTTTTACCCCTTACCCAATTTGGATTCTTTTGCAGTTTACTATAGTAACATTACACATTCAACTTGTCAATTTTTCACACACTTCAGCACCCAGTAGCCCCGGTCACGGCTGATGATCTCACAATTGCCGAACACTTCCAGAAGCTTTTTCTGCGCACTTTCTGCACCCTGGGCCCGCCGGATCACAGCCAGAAAGATGCCGCCTGCATGAAGATGTGCAAAGGCATCCTCAAACATGGGATAAATCACTTTCTTGCCTGCCCGGATGGGCGGATTGGTCACGATGGCATCAAAAGAGCCTTCTACGGCAGCATAGCCATCGGAAACAAGCACTTCTACCGGCAGTTCATTCTTTTCAGCATTGATGGCAGTTAGCTCGCATGCCCGCGGATTGACATCGGCACAGGTGACATGCGCAGAGGGAACCAGTCCCTTCAGGACGATTCCGATTGCGCCGTACCCGCATCCCATGTCAAGGATCTCGCCGTGAAGGTTTTCCTTTTCACAGCTTTCAAGCAGGACGAGTGTGCCATAATCAACGCCGGTCTTGGAAAAGACGCCGTTGTCAGTGACAAATGTGTATAAATGGCCCGAAAACCGGAAAGAGTGCTCCTTCCGGTTTTCTTTCAGATTTCGGTTGTCAGTGAAATAGTGTGTCACTTATATCGATACCTCTGGGCCAAAAAGCGTAACGCTTTTCAAAAATTGTAAAGCTCTTACTTCAGTTCGACAGTAGCGCCGGCGTCTGTCAGAGTAGCCTTGATCTTCTCAGCCTCTTCAGCCGGAACATCCTTCTTCAGCTCAGACGGTACAGCATCGACCAGCTTCTTGGCATCAACCAGACCCAGACCTGTGATCTCACGGACTGCCTTGATAACAGCAACCTTCTTGTCGCCGAAGCTTGTCAGAACGATTGTAACGTTCTTCGGAGCAGCATCAGCAGCGTCCTCAGCCGGAGCAGCAGCTGCAGCAACAGGAGCAGCAGCAGTTACGCCATACTTGTCTTCGATTGCCTTAATCAGATCATTGAGCTCGAGAATAGTAGCTTCATCAAGATATGCAAGAATATCTTCCTGTGTTAACTTTGCCATGGATTATTTTCCTCCTCTTCCTTAGGCAGCTGCCTCTTCAGCAGCCTTTTCATTAGATCCTGCTTCTTCTGCAGGAGCACCTTCACTCTTCTTATCCGCAACAGCCTTGACGACACGAGCGAATGAAGAAACCGGCGCATTCAGTACGGAAAGCAGCATAGACAGCATGCCTTCGCGGTTCGGCAGTGCAGACAGCGCAGCAATTGTCTTATCATCAACGACCTTGCCCTCTACAACGCCTCCTTTGAGAACCAGAGCCTTGTGTTTCTTGGCAAACTTTGCCATGACACGCGCAGCAGCAGTCTCATCAGAACCAAATGCCAGCGCATTCGGACCAGTCAGAGAATCCTTGAGATCTCCATAACCGACGTTTTCAGCAGCCTTGGCAGCCAGAGTGTTCTTATAGACTTTCATCTCAGCACCCTCAGCACGCAGGGCTCTGCGCAGTTCGGTAACCTCAGCAACACTGAGTCCGCGATACTCCGCAACGACGGCAGAAGAGGAATTCTTGAACTTGTCTTCGATTTCGCTGACAACGCTCTGCTTGGACTTCAATACATCCTGATTCATCTCTTCACCTCCATATTTCCGTGTTATCGCCTACTCATAAATAAAGCCCACGCGAAAGCGAGGGCCAAAAAGTACATATCCTTTTTACCTCGGTAACAAATTAAGCTTCCGCAGTTACTGTCTATGGTATTTGATAACGCCTGTAAATATTACTTTGTTACACAAATTGTGTCAATGCAAAAAAACAGAAAATGCACGCAGAAAACGCGCATTTTTCAAATCAATCAATGAAATTGGTAAATACGTGCTCTTCCTCTGCCGGCAGGCCGTACTTTTCCTTCGCATCCGCAATGGCTTTGATCATGAATGCCATGTTATGACCCAGAACACGCATCACCTGCAGACCCTCAAGATCCTTCTCGACATCTTCTGCCGTAAAACCATGGACCATGTTCCAATAGCTGGATGACACAATCGGCATCTCGGCAATCGTAAAGTACTTGTTCATCTGATCAAAGGTGGCAGTGGTACCCGCACGGCGTGCTGAAACAACCGCTGCACCAACCTTGAAGCGTTTATCAAAGTGGGAACTGTAAAACAGCCGATCCATGAAGGATACCGCCGTGCCATTGGCCGAGGCATAGTACACCGGTGTACCAATGATCAATCCATCCGCCGCTTCAAACTTCTTGGCAGCCTCATTCACTGCATCATCAAAGACACAGTGTCCCAGTTTTTCACACTGATTGCAGGCAATGCAGCCCCGGATATCTTTATTCCCAATCCAGAAGATCTCACTGTCGACACCATCCTGTTTCAAAGCCATGCCCACTTCCTGCAGTGCTCTGTCCACACAGCCATGCTGGTGGGGTGAACCATTGATCATCAGTACTTTCATATCTTTTATTTATTCTCCTGTTTCCTTAACCCGCGGATCATGCCAATCACACTGGAAGAATCAAGACTTCCCTGACCTTTCGCCTGAGAAAGGCGGTACATCTGCAGTGCATTGTTCAACATGATCGCAGGTACCTTTGCATCATGGCACAGATCATCCGCCAGTTCCAGGTCTTTCACCACAAGATCCGTGGCAAAGCCAGGCTTTGTATCCCCGGAGAGAACCTTGTTCATCTTACCTTTCAGAATCATGTTATTGCCAGAAGAAGCCGTGGTCACAGCATAGAAATCTTCTGCTGAAACACCTAAAGCATCCGCCATGGCAAGTGCTTCTCCGTTGATCACCTGGGCAGAGAAAGCCATGAAGTTATTGATCAGCTTGATGGCACTGCCCATACCCGGTTTCTTCATGAAGAAGTAAGTCTTTGCAAAGGTATCTGTCACATCTTTCCAGCCGCTGTTTACAAAGCTTTCTTCATCACAGCCAATCATGATAGACAATGTGCCTTTTGCTGTCCCTGCCGGACCGCCGGATACCGGACAGTCGATATAGTGCATGTTTTTCTCCTGTGCAGCCGCTGCCATTTCCCGGGAAAGTTCCGGGGAAATGGTTGACGTATCCAGCGCACAGAGACCCTCTTTTCCATGAGCCAGAATCTCTTCCATCACAGCCGATACAGCAGCCGGTCCAGCCAGCGACATTACAACCACATCACTCTTTTCTGCCAGCTCACCAGCATTTTCTGCCTTTACTGCACCTTTCTCACACAGTGGATCACACTTGGATAATGTACGGTTGTAAACCATCATGTCAGGGAACTTTTCCAGCAGTCTTTCTGCCATGGGCATTCCCATATTACCCAGTCCGATCATACCTGTTTTCATCTTGATCACCTTGCACCATTAATATAGGCGACATCGTGTCACTTGTCAATAAGTGACATCATGTTATTTATATGAATTCATGTTACAATACACAGGGAGAAAATCATGTCAGAAGAATTTCAAAGAGCACGTACAAAAGAACAGAAAGAAATCCGGATGAGCGTCGTCATGGAAGTGACCGATGCACAGTTTCAGAAGATGCCGTATCAATCGATCACATTATCCACAATTGCCAGGGATCTTGGCTCCTCACGGGCAAACCTGTACCGCTATGTCAGGACCAAGGAAGAAATCTTCCTGCAGCTGTATCTGCAGAAACAGACAGCTTTGATAGAAGACTTCAAAAAGAAAATAAAAAATGTTCCCTGTGATCCGGAAATCTTTGGTGCACAGCTGGCAGAAGTCTTTTCCCACCATCTTGACTTTCTGCACTATCAAAGCATCCTGGCTGAAATCATTGAACAGAATGTCTCTCTGGAAGCACTGACCAGATTCAAAAAGCAGGTCAGAGAAGACCGTACGCCGATCTATGCCATTCTGACAAAACAGTGTCCATCTCTATCTCCCAGACAGATCCAGCAGCTCTATCTCACTTTCTTATATGAAGGTGCCGGCCTGTATGCCCATACCATGCCAGGTACTTTGACCCAGAAAGCCATGAAAGCTGCCGGCTATCAGGGCTATCAGAAAGATTCCTTTCAGAATATGATGGCGGAGTTTATCACGATGTGCATTGAGCATTACAAGCCATTCCATAACGAGGAGAAAGTGCATGATTGAAGAAAAGTACGTTCCGTTTCACGAATATCAGACCTATGTCCGCATCGCTAAAGCAGATGAAAATCAAAATAAAAAAGCGATTCCTGTTCTTTTATTGCACGGCGGTCCTGGCAGCACCCACAATTATTTTGAAGTACTTGACCCTCTTGCAAAACAAAGGCCTGTGATCAGCTATGACCAGCTTGGCTGTGGAAACAGCTATGTCGATCATCATCCCGAATTATGGAATCTGAACACATGGATGGAAGAGCTGGACAATGTCATCCAATCACTGCATCTGAAGAAGTTTCATCTGTTAGGCCAGTCATGGGGCGGTATGCTTGCTCTGGCATATGCATTGAATAAAAAACCTGAAGGTTTAACATCATTAATTCTCTCTTCTACCCTTTCCAGCTCACAGCTGTGGGGCAAAGAGCAGCGTCGCATGCTGAAATACATGAGTCAAGAAGAGCAGGATGCCATCAGAACAGCCGAAGAAACAGGAAACTGGCAGGATGAAAGAGCACAGAACGCTATTGCCCATTATATGAAACTGCACTGCGCGGATATCAAAGACAGTGATCCGGAGTGTTTACGGAGAGAAAAAAGAAGCGGCACAGAGTCCTATCTGACTGCCTGGGGCCCCAATGAACTGACGCCACAGGGCACTCTGAAAGATTTTGATGTGACAGACAGACTGGCAGAAATACAGGTGCCATGTCTGATCATCAGCGGCACCGATGATCTTTGTACACCGTTGATTGCCAAGACGATGTATGACCATCTGCCTTATGCCAGATGGGAACTGTTTGCCAATGCCCGGCACATGGTCTTTGCAGAATACACAGAAAAATACCTGCAGCTGTTATCTGACTGGTATCATGAAACAGATACAGGTATGATCAGAAACGAATCAGTACAATAGCTAAATATAGCTGGCCATTCGAATGAATGACCAGCTATTTCTTACATATTCAAAAGATCAGAGTGGCTGCCTGTATCGACTAATGTCAATGTCAGAATATCATCTTCAATCAAATAGATCAGCAGCCAATCAGGTTGAATATGGCATTCGCGGAATCCTTTCAGTTTTCCCTTCAGCTCATGATCGCGATATTTCTCTTGCAGCGTCTTACCCTGGCGCAGGTCATTGATGACTTCATCGAGAAGAGAAAGATCCAAGCCACGCTTTTTCATCAGCTTATAACTTCTCTTATAAGCTGATGTAAACTTGACGATCAGCACTTATTTTTCAAGAGCTTTCTTAAGCTCATCCATACTTGTATATCCGGGGACGCCAGGATCACGGGATATACGCTTTGCCTCAGAGGCAGCGTCCAGGACCTTCTGAGAATACTGAGGAATCACAATATTGAATGGAATTCCGCCTCTTAAAACACACTGTCTGAGAAAAATATTCACTGCACTGGACATATCCATTCCAAGCTCGTTGAAAAGTTCATTTGCCTGCTTTTTTACATTCTCATCAATCCTGATCTGGGTTGGAACAGTAGACATCGAATCACCGCCTTTCTCTTATAATATAATACGTTTGCATTACATTGTAAATCATTTTATGAACGCATAAACATCATACATAACAATTGCACAAATAAAAGGAGAAACCGTGCTTTCACAAGTATTCCCACTGGAAAGCACAGTTTCTCAATATTTTTCAATTTGTCACCAGGATCAGCCAATCACTTCAATATCATGTGGATAATGATTCAGCACTTCATGGCCGTCTTCTGTAATCAGAACAAGATCTTCAATTCTGACCCCGGCAATGCCCGGATGATAGATACCCGGTTCAATGGAATGAATCATGCCAGGTTCTTCCAGATTGTGGTTGGTGCTGGAAACATCACCGTATTCATGGTCCTGCAGGCCGATGAAGTGGCCCAGTCTATGGGTGAAGTCTTCACCATAGCCGCCATTGGTGATAATATCTCTTGCCTTCTTGTCAACCGAGGCAATCTCCACACCCGGCTTTAACATCTCCTCACTCTGTTCATTGGCTTCTCTGACCAGGTTGTAGACCTTCTCTGCTTCCTTGTCAGGATACTGCTTGAAGAAGAATGTTCTTGTCATGTCAGAGCAGTAGCCATTGACCACACAGCCGACATCAAACAGGACAATATCGCCCTCTTCCAGCACGGTATCATCCGGCATATGATGTGGATCTGCAGCATTGTCGCCAAAAGCCACAATCGGATCAAAGGAATAGCCGGAAGCTCCCAGCTTCTTATAGATAGCCAGCATCTGGTCAGCTACTTCTACCTCTGTCACGCCTTCATGAATGAGCTTCTTGAACTGTTCCATGGCCAGATCATTGACATGGGAAGATGCCCTCATCAGCTCAATCTCATGTCTGTCCTTGACAGCACGTGTTTCATCTACTGCCAGTGAACCTAAGGCAAAACTGGATGCCGCTTTCTGCTCCATCAAAGGCAGCAGGAATCTGGCCGGCATGATCTTATCCACGCCAAGACTCTGGCTGGGATCCAGATCCTTTCTCAGCATCGCTGTCACATCATCCGTATCATCATAATAGACTTTGCGCAGACCGAGATCATCATCAAAGCGGAACAGGGCGTTGACATACAGCACCGGTTCCTTGTCCTTTCTCAACAGCAGGCCGAGAAATCTCTCACCTGGCTCAAAATGCTTTCCACACAGGTAATCGATGGCATAGGGATCCATCACCAGCAGAGCATCCTGCTGCAGCTTATCCAAAACACGTCTGACTCTATCCGTATTCAACATGATTATTCACCTCTTGCCTCCATTATAGCAGACCATCACAGGCACAAAAAAAGAAGCCAGCCATCAGACTGACTTCCTGTGTGCTTACTTATTCAGCAGCTACCTTGATACCAGGGCCCATTGTTGTAGAAATAGTGATGCCCTTGATATAAGCACCCTTGACAGATGTCGGCTTAACCTTGACGATCTGATCATAGAGAGCCTTGTAGTTGGCAGCCAGTGCATCCTCAGAGAAGCTGCACTTGCCGATCAGGCAGTTCACATTGCCGTCCTTATCAACACGGTATGTAACCTTACCTTTCTTGATCTCTTCAACAGCACTGGCAATGTTCATTGTCACAGTACCTGTCTTCGGGTTCGGCATCAGGCCGCGCGGACCAAGGATCTTACCTAAACGGCCCAGCTGGCCCATCATATCCGGGGTAGCAACGATGACATCAAAGTCCATCCAGCCGCCCTTGATCTTCTCAAGAACATCTGCTGCACCGACAATGTCAGCACCAGCATTCTTAGCCTCTTCAGCCTTGGCACCCTGGGTAACAACCAGAACTCTCTGGCTTCTGCCAGTGCCATTCGGCAGAACCATAGCACCTCTGATGTTCTGATCTGCCTGACGCGGATCAACATTCAAAGAGAAGCTGACTTCTACCGTTGCATCAAACTTGGCTGTGTTTGTCTTCTTAGCCAGGGCAACTGCCTCAGCATACGGGTACTGCTTGTTGGAATCTACCAGCTCTTTAGCTGCCTTATACTTCTTGCCTGCCATCTGAGTCAGTCCTCCATTCCTTCTACTTCAATACCCATGTTGCGGGCTGTGCCAGCTACGATCTTCATCGCAGCCTCAACATCATTGGCGTTGAGATCCGGCATCTTATACTCCGCAATCTCCTTCAGCTGATCCTTTGTGATCTTGCCAGCCTTGACGGTCTTCGGTGTACCGGAGCCCTTCTTGACACCAGCAGCCTTCAGCAGCAGAACAGCAGCCGGAGTTGTCTTCAGAACGAAATCAAAGCTCTTGTCCTCATATGCAGTAATGATGACAGGAACGATATCGCCCTTTCTGTCCTTTGTCTTGTCATTGAATTCTGTGCAGAACTTCGGCATGTTAATACCGGCAGCAGCCAGAGCTGGACCCGGTTTAGCACCGCCGGCAGGGAACTGCAGCTTTGAAATCTTTGCAATTTTCTTTGCCATGTGGTTTTCCTCCTGTATTTTTCCACATGCAGTGGTTATCGGATGTATTGCTTCACCCTCCCACGCATGCACACACGAAAAACATGTGCTGAAATATATTACCCTTGTTTATCCTCAACGTCAATAAAAAGAGTGCTTGCGCACCCTCTTTGTTCAGTCTTATTGATCAGTCATCAATCTTCTGCAGATCCGTGTAGTTGATGTCCGTCGGCGTCTCACGGCCAAACAGCATCGTCAGCACATTGGCAACCTGTGTCTGATCATTCATGGAAGAAACCTTGCCCTCCATGCCGGAGAACGGACCAGTCAGGATTCTGACTCTGTCACCAACCGCAAAGTCAACATCCACCTTCTTGTCAGACTTACCCATTCTTCTCAGAATGGACTCCATCTCATCCGGTGCAACCGGGAACGGCTTGGCACCTCCGCCGGAAGATCCGATAAATCCGGTAACACCCGGTGTATTACGGACAACATACCAGGCTTCATCTGTCATCTTCATCTCGACAAACACATAGCCCGGAAACATGTTGTGCATTTTCTCAACCTGCTTGCCGTTCTTAATCTCAATCTCAGGCTCTTCGGCCACAACGATCCGGAACAGAGAATCCTGAATACCCATGGATTCCACACGCTTCTCCAGATTCTCCTTGACTCTGTTCTCATGGCCGGAATATGTATTGACTACATACCAGCGCTTCTGATGCTCATCATCTACAGCAGCACTTACATCTTTTTTGTCAATCTTCTTCTCAGTCATGTTTATGCTCCAATTCCAATCAGTTTCAGCAGAAGCGTAATTACATAGTTGCACAAAACAAAGAACAGTGCAAAGAATGCTGTGAAAATCACAACCTCACCTGTATTCTGCCAGATACCCTCACCACGGTCAGAAGAACGCCAGTGCGGCCAGACAACACGCTTGGCCTCCTTGCGGATGCCGCGGATCGTAAACCAATGGTCCTTCGGTGCTTTATTCTTCTTCTCAGCCTTGCGCTTAGCCTTCTCTTCTGCCTTTGCCTGTGCCTTGGCTTTCTTTTCTTCTTTTGTCATTGGAAACCTCCTACTTTGTTTCCTTATGCAATGTCTTCTTCCCACACTTCGGACAGTACTTCATCAGCTCCAGCCGCTTGCCATTGCCCTTGTGCGACTTATTCGTCGTATAATTGCGGGACAGACAGACCTCACATGCCAGGATGATCTTGTCATCTTTAGCCATAACAAAAACTCCTTCAAATGCCTTATTATTCTATACGCTGTTTTTTTTGGCGTCAATGGCCTTTATTTAACGGCGTTTCTGACTTTTGAGCGCACCCTCTGCAGTGTACAGTCATATTCCTTGCCCGTCATGCCAAGCAGCTGCGCCCCCTGGGCATAGCTCAGACTCTTCTGCCAGCAGGCCATCACCCGCTTCTCCCGCACACTCATCTTTCGAACACTCTCCGCCAGACTTGCCAGCGCCTGCTCATAATGCAGGGCATACTCCGGCTCCTTCATGCCCGAAGGTTCGCCGATACACTCATGGCCGCTGAAACTTTCACGTCCGTTGAAAATGGCATCCAGACTGATCGTTTCCAGATGGGCATTCTGCAGTGTCTTGACAAACTTGCTCAGCCGGTGGGTAATCACCCGCACCGCATATGTCGCCAGTGAGGCATGCCGATCATACCGATAGGTATTGACAGCTTCTTCCATTGCCCGCAGGCCTAATGCAAACATCTCATCCTCATAGCGCTGGACATACCAGTGCCCAAACCGATTGATACAGAAACCAATCAGGCTGTGAAACTGTTCATATAAAGCACGCTGGGCATAGCCGTCTCCCATCCGGTTCATATACATCAGCTCATATGGATTGTCTCTCATAAAAACACTTCCCCCTGTTTCCTGTATTGTGTCACAGGTTCCAGAAAGAAGCGTTCTTGTCTTGTCGTCAGATTGTTTCCTGAAAAGACCAGTGTTTTTCCACAGGCCGGGGATAACTACAGAGGATGGCGCTTGTTGAAGATTTCATACATCAGAATGCCGGCAGAGACACTGGCATTCAAAGATGTAATCTTTCCCACCATCGGCAGTGACACAATGTAGTCACACTGCTTTGACAGCAGGCGGGAAATGCCTTTGCCCTCATTGCCGATCACCAGCACCGTATTGACATCATAGTTCAAGGCACGGTAATCCTGACCGTCCATGTCAGCGCCGACAATCCACCAGCCCTTTTTCTTGAGATCCTCACAGGTGCGGGAAAGATTTGTCACACAGGCACACTTCACCGTATCAATGGCACCGGCGGATACTTTGGCAGCTGCCGGAGTCAGGCCGACCGCATTATTCTTCTTGAAGATAACACCGGTGGCACCAACCGCATCCGCTGTACGCAGAATGGCACCCAGATTATGAGGATCTTCCAGCTCATCCAGCATGATTAAAAGTCCCTTGCCATCTTCCACATTTTCAATCAGGTTATCCACACTGTAAGTCTCATAAGGAATGATCTCTGCACAGATGCCCTGATGGTGATCGCTGTGAACCATTTTACCCATGGTCTTTTTATCGATATGTTTTACAGGAATGTGGCGCATGGCTGCCAGCTTTTCAGCCTTGTCATCTGGTGAAGACAGATAGATGACTCTGGCCCGGCCGCCATCTTCCAGAATCTGATGGACGGTGTTTCTTCCATATATATACTGTGTCATTGCGCTTCCTCCATCGTGATTACGGTATCAAAGATTTCTTTGATGCGTTCTTCTTTTCCCGCCAGTTCCAGACCGCCAAGCAGTGCCTCAAAGCCAGTGGATATTTTATAGATCTGTACATCGGTATGTTTGGGCACGCTGCCGGTAAAGCCATTGCGGCCCCGCCGGAACCAGCCTTCCTCTTCTTCATCAAAGAAGTTATTCTCGTGCAGTGCTTCATAGAAGCGGCACTGTGCCTTGGCCGAGACATAGGAAACACTCAGTCTCTGCAGTGTCTTGCCCCTGCCTTCACCTTTTTCAATCAGATAGCGGCGTACATACAATGACCATACCGCATCACCAAGAAAGGCAAGTGTACGGCCTGAACAAAGCTCCGGATTCATCAAAGCAGTCCCTTTTCCATCAGCTGCTTTCTGGCCGCATCGGCTGCGTCCCAGTTTTTTTCTGCCTTGGCCTTGTTCCAGCTGTCAAACAAAGCACGGTCTGCATCAGTCACAACAGGTTTTTCCACGACAATGCCAAGCACATCCAGCATCTTGACAACACTGTTGCGGTATTTGCTGACCTCTTCCCAGTTAACATCCTTTGTGCGCAGCAGCTGGTTGATCTTCTTGATGGTATCAAAGATCACGGCATAGGCATTTGGTGTATTCATGTCATCATCCATGCAGTCAAGGAAGGCACGGTAAGATTCCTGATCATATTCATCTGTACCTGCATAGCCTGCCAGCTGTGCCTTGATATCCGCCTGACGCAATGGCTTCATGACCTTCTCCAGCTCTTTTCTGGCTGTCTCAACCGTTTCATCCGAGAAGTTGAGCTCCTTGCGGTAATGCACACTGGATACCAGCCATCTGGTCAGATTGGTGCCAAGCTGATTCACCACATCCTTTGCCCACAGCGTATTGCCAAGGGACTTGGACATCTTTTCACCATTGATGTTGACCATGGCATTGTGAATCCAGTAATTGGCCAGGCAGTTATGATGGATGGCTTCCTGCTGGGCTGCTTCATTTTCATGGTGCGGGAACTTCAGGTCCATGCCGCCGCCATGAATATCAATCTTCTCACCAAGATTATTATTGATCATGACAACACATTCTGTATGCCAGCCAGGTCTGCCCTTGCCCCATGGGGAATCCCACTGGATGCCCTTGTCTGTCTTTTTCCACAAAGCAAAGTCATAAGGATTACGCTTGCCATCGCCAGTCTGGTCCACACGCTCAGATGCACCGGCCTCCAGCTGATCCAGCTTCTGGTGGGAAATCTCACCATACTTGGGATCTGAATCCACACTGAAATACACATCGCCATTGACCTCATAGGCATGGCCGCTCTTGACCAGACCGTCAATGAAGGCAATGATCTGATCCATGGTCTGGGTCACACGAGGCGTAATATCAGGAAGTTCTGTATTCAGCTGCTTTCTGACATCCTGATAGGCATCAATATAGCGCTGGGCAATGACTGCCTCCGTTGTGCCTTCCTGGGCAGCCTTATTGATGATCTTGTCATCCACATCCGTAAAATTGGAAACATAGGTCACCGTGTATCCCTCTGCTTCAAACAGCCGTTTCAGAACATCAAACACAATCATTGGTCTGGCATTGCCAATGTGGGCATAGTTATACACCGTCGGCCCGCAGACATACATATCCACATGACCTTCATGAATCGGTTTGAAATCCTCTATCTGCAATGTGCGCGTATTATACAGTCGAATCATACTATCCTCTCTTTCTAAAAAAAGCGTCTTTTATCAAAAAGACGCCTTGCGTGGTTCCACTTTTCTATTCTGCTCTTGTGCCCTAACGCGGCATACGTCAGACCCTACTGCATTCAGATCTGCCCTCACGGATGCACTCCCCGTCACACAGACATGCGGCGCTTCCACCATACCGCCTTCGCTTCCATGTCAAACATGCAGGTACCCGTTCCGTTCAACGGTTTCCTTGATGATATCAGATATTAAAATCGTTTTCAAACTCACTGCTTTCCGTCAGATAGAACGAATAAATCGTATTGCCGATCTTCATCCACTGCGACAAATCCGGCATCCAGATCCAGTCATTCCCATCCAGGATCCCCTTGGAAATCAGATTGGAAAGCTCCTTGTCAGAATACGGCCCATACTTATCCTTGGACCCATCATTCTTCATGTAATACCAGATCTTCTCACTGCCTGTGTCCATAGCTTAGTTATCTTCCTCCACCTCTACAGTAATCTTATTATTTGAGGAACTAATATCAATTTCACCAGATTCATCATGAATCTTATATCCAGCTGGTGCATTCAGGCCAAGACTGCTGGCAGTATATTTACCAGATGAAACCTTCTTGATCGTTTGCGTACCAACTGTATTCTGACTATCTTTGTCAATATATGTAACAGTCACATCAACATCAGAAGTCTGCTTCGGTGCATTGTACGTCACATTGATCTGGCTGGTGGAACTTTCACCATACTTGCTGTCATTGGAGCCGGCAGCGACACCGATTGTATAGTTTGTGCCATCCTGCAGGTTGGCACCGCTGATCGTATAGAAGGTCTGTGATACCTGGCCGGCGGATTCACCATTGATGGTCAGATCATAATAGCTGGCATTGGATACAGCGCTCCAGCT
Source organism: Lactimicrobium sp. (assembly GCF_036453465.1). Lineage (NCBI taxonomy): Bacteria > Bacillati > Bacillota > Erysipelotrichia > Erysipelotrichales > Erysipelotrichaceae > Lactimicrobium > Lactimicrobium sp. The sequence continues at coordinate 77,717 of NZ_JAZHUW010000002.1, read as the reverse complement.
GATCGTCAGAGCACCGGTAGAATCAACATTCGTGCTCAGTCCTGACGGCGCATCCAGCTGGATGGTCTTGGCATTGTATGTGTAATTCACAGTGCTGGCATCACTGTCCGGATGTTTCTTGGCATCATTGGACTTGGCAACGATCGATACCGTATATGTTGTGCCGCTTTCCAGAGAAGAAGCCGGAATGGAAGCAGAATTGCTTGCACTCTTGGCCAATGTACCAACCGAAGGTGAAACAGTAACTTCATAGTAGTCTGCATTTGAAACGGCATCCCACTTGATCTGCACAGTTTCGGTTGTTTCGGTAAAGGTGATATTGGAGACAGCGGAAAGTTTGCTTGTGTCTGCAGATGCCGAAGCACTGGCTGTTGCACTGGCATCAGCTGTGTTTTCATACTGGTTGTAAGTATTGTCGCCGGCACCATACATCTTGCCATCTTTGGTAATGGCAATCAGGGTATTGCCATGGGCGGCAATGAAGCTGACATTCTTCCAGTTCTTGACGGCATCGGTGATTGCGCTGTCTGAGCTGACCGCCACAACCGTACCGTCTTTCTTCAATCCTGCAACAACATCATTGCCAGCTGCCAATGCCGTGATGTTGGAAATGGAAGAGGCATCCAGGGCAGAGCCGCCATTGATGGCAACACTCTGCACAGCCCCATTGGCAATGACATAGTACAGAGCATTGTCGCTCAGGGCCACAAGCTTGATATTGTCATCAGACGGAATCTTGATGCCGCCGGAAGATAACAGGGTGCCGCTCTTGGTCAAAGCAACGGTGACATCCTTGCCGGCATACACGGATGCGACATTCTGCCAGTCAGATACCTTGCATGCGGTATCAGAGCCGGTGCATTCCACCGCGCCGTCCTTGCGCACAGCGGCGACATGTTTTTCACCCATGGCAATGTTGGTGATATTGGACCAGTCAGAAGTATCCAGAGAACTGTTGGTTGTGACAACGGTACCGTCTTTCTTCAGAGCAGCTGCAGTTTCATCATAGCCGCTGATCTGTACAGCACTGCTCAGCTTGCTTGTATCTATCGTGCCATGGCTGGTGATCTTACCATCACTGTCCAGATACAGGGAATACTTACTGCCAAGCACCAGACGATTGGTGGAGCCAACGGACAATGTGGAAGAGGATCCACGCCCTTTAAGGGCAATCAGCAATACCGCCAGCACTGCCACGGCAGCAATACAGCCAGCCAGTACAAATACCGTTTTGCGCTTTTTCAGAGGCTGCTTCTTCTTGACAGTCTTCTTCGGGCGGGAAGTGCGTTTTACTTCCTTTTCATCCTCCTCGTCCTCATCTTCATCCTCGTCTTCTTCATTATCTGTATCTTTGGCGTCACTCTCTTTGGCCAGATCATCCGGATTCATGACCTTGGTAGCACCAAGATCTTCATCCTGATTCTGATCCAGAACGGTGGTCGGGCTGTCATCGACCGTATCGAGCTGCTGGGTCGCAGCCATGCCATTATTCTTCTGGAAAGGAATGGTGGCACTCTTTTCCAGATTATCGATGTTTGGCGTCACAAAGGTCATGGTATTGTCAAGCAGTGCCGTCACATCAACATGGTAAAGGGATGCCAGTGCCTTCAGATGCATGATGTCCGGGATACTGTTGCCATTTTCCCAATTCATATATTCTGCCACCGGCACAAACAGCCGTCTGGCAATTTCCGACTGCGGCAGTCCACTGTTTTTCCGCAGCAGGTTGAGTTTCTCTGGAAGCTTGTTCATAGCGATCCTCCCTGCCCTATATTTTATGTGCACTCTTTTTTCTTTTCAACGAAATGCCGCGATTGTCCGCCTATCCATATAAAAAAAGACCCTGGACAAGCCAGAGTCTTGATTGTACAAAGCTTACTTAACGTTAGCGAAGTACTTGATTGTACGAACCATCTGAGAAGTATAGGAGTTCTCGTTATCATACCAGGAAACTGTCTGTACTTCGTATGTGTCGTCGTCAATCTTGTTTACCATTGTCTGAGTAGCATCGAAGATGGAACCATGTGTCTCATCAATGATATCGCTGGAGACAATGTCCTCATCGTTGTATGCGAAGGAATCAGACTGAGCAGCCTTCATAGCAGCGTTGATGGCATCAACAGTAACATCCTTGCCCTTGACAACGGAGAACAGCAGTGTTGTGGATCCTGTAGGAACCGGAACACGCTGAGCAGCGCCGATCAGCTTGCCATTCAGTTCAGGCAGAACCAGACCGATAGCCTTAGCAGCACCGGAAGAAGCCGGTACGATGTTGCAGGCACCAGCTCTGGAACGACGCAGGTTGCCCTTTCTCTGAGGTCCATCGAGGATCATCTGGTCACCTGTGTAAGCATGAACTGTGCACATAATACCAGACTGAATCGGATACAGATCATTCAGTGTCTTAGCCATCGGAGCCAGGCAGTTTGTTGTGCAGGAAGCAGCAGAGATAATCTTGTCTTCCGGCTTCAGTGTCTTCTCGTTTACGCTGTAAACGATAGTCGGCAGATCATTTCCAGCAGGAGCGGAAATAACAACCTTCTTGGCACCAGCATCGATATGAGCCTGAGCCTTGGCCTTGCTTGTATAGAAGCCTGTGCACTCCAGAACAACGTCAACATTCAGCTCACCCCAAGGCAGATCCTTAGCATCCTTCTCAGAGTAAATTCTGATTTCCTTGCCGTCAACTGTCAGTGTGCCCTTCTCATCATCGCAGGAAATTGCATGATCCCACTTACCATGTGTTGTGTCATGCTTCAGCAGGTAAGCAAGCATGGAAGGCTTTGTCAGATCATTGATCGCAACGACCTCATAGCCCTCTGATACAAACATCTGTCTGAAAGCAAGACGTCCGATGCGGCCGAAACCATTAATTGCAACTCTTACATCTGTCATATTGTCTAATCTAGACCTCCTTAATGTTGCGCTTAAATTATAAAGTCTCACTGTTTGTTCGTCAATTGACAAGGTCAAATCCTAGAACGCTTCGTTCTGATTTAATGGCCTTCTCGATACCGCCAATGCCTCCTTCACATTGGAAGCCTGCGACTGATACAGCTTGTTGAATAATTCATAGTCATTGATCCGCACCATCGTGCCAATATAATCATGATGCTTCGCATTGGGAAACACCGGCGCAAAGTTCTCTGCTTTTGATACGTTGAAGTGCACCCGCGGTCTTTCCTGCAGGCAGGCATTCAGCAGCTTGGCCAGAGCCACGCTGTCCAGATACACAAGCTCATCAATATAAAGATCCGACCCCTGCATCGTCAGTGTGGCATAGCCGTCAATCCTGTCCTGACCATTGTAATAGCCGATGATCTTGCCGCCCTGGGCTGCAATCTCATTGCGATAGCGCACAAAGTCCTTCAGATCCCGGCAGTAGAAACCCGAAAACCGGCGGATATAGGCCGAATACACCTTAAGCATATCCAATGCCTGTACATCATAGGCACAGCCAAAGGAAGGCACCCGTTTGACATCCTGCCTCTGTACCATCCAGCCTGTCCGATACATCCCGGCCCGGAATCCAAACGGCTCATACAAGGCCGGATCCTTGGCCCGGATGAATGTCATCAGCTCCGAATGGGCACAGGCATCCACCGTCACATTCATCAGCTGGTGCATATAGCCTTTGCCCTGATACGAAGGCAGCGTGCACACACCGGAAATCATGCTGGCTGCAAGTACCCTGCCATGAAACATCACTGGATGGGTATGGCGGCACAAAGAAGATACGATGCGGCCATCTTCCTTCACAACATAGCAGGAAGCCGGATCCCATACCGACTTGAAGTAGTAATCAATATATCCGGGATCTTCCTGTGGAAAACAGATTTTCCACATCTCACGGACCTGCTGGCGGTCCTTTTCTTCAGCCAGTACGATCATATGCGATCCTCCTTGTTCTCTTTCTTGATATCATTGTCTGCTTTCAGCAGTCTTCTGGTACGGAGCAGACCGATCACAGACATCAGCAATGCAAGCACATATAAGGGCCATAGCTGCGGTGCCAGTACATACAGCACCAGCAGACCGGCTGCTGTTACGATCAGATACAGCCAGATCACACGCCTCTGCCTTTCTCAGCCAGTTCATGAATCCGGACAAAACGATGCTTCATGCCCGACTTGGATACCGGCGTACCTGTTTTCTGCTCATACAATGTGCACAGCTCATTCAGGCTTGCCTCCGGATTCTCTTTCCGCAGCAGTGCCACATCCTGCAGTTTCTGATCCACATGCCGCAGACGGTCCATCTGCTCTAACACAGCAATATCCTCCAGCTGCTTCTTCGCCGCTGCCTGTGACTTGACTTCATTGGCCACATCACAGTTGTTCAGCCGGGTCAAAGAGTTGGTAAAGTCACGGGAAATGCGGACATTCTCAAACTTCATGACAGCATCATTGGCACCAATGATGCGCAGGAAGTCTGCAATCTTCTCGGCAGCCTTGATATAGACAATTGTACGCCCGCGCCGCTGAATTGTGCGGCCCTGAATTTCAAAACGTTTCAGCAGAGAAACCAGGAACTTTCCATGTTCCTCATTGTTGGCTGTGATCTCCAGATGATAGCTTGTCTTCTCCGGTGGATTGACACTGCCCGAGGCCATGAAAGCACCAGCCAGATAGGCTCTGGCATTGGTATCGGCTGACACAATCTTTGCCAGCGGCTTTTCCAGCAGGCCGCGGGCACTGTAGATGCCAAGATCCTGCAGAATCATCGGTACATCCGCGGTAATCCGCAGGCCATAGATCAGGTTCTTATGCAGGTTCATCTTCCGTTTGACCGACAGATCAATGGCCGCATGATAGCGCTCCTTGATCAGCCGGTAGATCGTTCTGGCCACAGCCGCATTTTCCACACTGACTACAATTGCCATACCCCGTGAGGAAAAAGACAGTGAAGAACACATCTGGATCAAAGCAGATAATTCTGCCCGGGCATCGTTCTGTGAGAACACAAGCGATGCCGTCTCATTTTTTACTTCTGAAGAAAATGACATCACACTTTCCCCTTCAGAAGATCCTTCGTCACATCATGAATGCCTTTGACATCATGGCGGATCAGCCCATCATCAAAGCTGAGCAGATGCCGGCAGATGATATCGTAGTCATGTTTGCGCTCCCGAATGCATACCGGATAGGAATGCTGGCGGCTGTACCGCTGCCGGTTCTCCTCCGGGATATGATCATCCGCCACCACCACGGCATCCACACTGACACCATGGCGCTTCAAAGCATCCACATGATCCTCCACACTGTAGCCATCCGTCTCGCCCGGCTGGGTCATGGCATTGCAGAAATACACCTTGCGGCCATGGGTATGGTGCAGGGCATCGCCGATTTCCGGAATGATGACATTGGGCATGATGCTGGTATACAAAGAGCCAATGCCAAAGATAATCAGATCGGCATCCTCAATCGCTTCAACTGCTTCCGGAGTGGCATGGACATCCTCGGTATAGAATACCCGTTCAATGTGGTTATCCATGTGAGGAATGTTGGCTTCACCCGCCACAATGACGCCATCCTCCATGCGGGCATACAGGGTGATGACCTGGGTTGTACTCGGGATGATTTCACCTCTGACATTCAGGACATCATCGATGATCTTGACGGCATCAAAGAAGGAACCGGACTGCTGGGTCAAAGCGGTCAGGATCAGATTGCCAAGGTTATGACCGGCCACATCTGTTTCGGTGCCATTGGGATCATCAAAGCGGTAATTCATCAGGCTGCTCATGATGGATTCATGATCGGCCAAAGCAAGCATGACATTGCGGATATCGCCCATTGCCGGAATATTGAACTGACGGCGCAGTCTTCCGGTAGAGCCGCCATCATCCGCCACTGTCACAATGGCAGAAATGTGGGTATCGGAAATATTCTTGATGCCGCGGCAGATCTGGGCCTGGCCATGGCCGCCGCCAATCACAACAACTTTACGCATCTTCACGAATCCACTCCTTCTGGTCTCGGTGTTCCTTATAGCAGTTATAGGTCTTACGATAGTGCTCATACAGGAAGTTGGTAATCGTCACCGAACGATGCTGGCCGCCGGTGCAGCCAATGGCCACCGTAAAGTGATTCTTGCCTTCCTTCTCATACTGGGCAAAGGCATAGTCCAGAAAAGACAGCAGACGTTTGATAAACTCCTGGGTTTCCGGCTTGTCCATGACATAGTTGTACACACAGGCATCATTGCCGGAGTATGGCCGCAGCTTGACTTCCCAGAAAGGGTTGGGCAGAAAACGCACATCGATCATCAGATCGGCATCCATTGGTACGCCGTACTTATAGCCAAACGAGACAAAGGAGATGGAGAAGGCCGGTACAGCACTCTTGCTGAAATACTTTTCGAGTTTGCGCTTGAATTCCTTTTCCTGCAGGAAGCTTGTATCAATGGTCACAAACGAATTGTTTACATTGCGGGCCAGCATCTGCCGTTCCACCGAGATGGCTTCATCCAGCGTATTGCAGGTGTTGCTCAAAAGCAGGGGGTGCATGCGTCTTGTACTCTTATAGCGGTGCAGGATCACGGCATCACTGGCATCCAGGAACAGAACACTGATCATCATGTTCTGTCCCTTCAATCCACGCAGGAAGGCCGGGAAGTCCTGGGCACTTGTACTCAAGGCAACATACGAATAGCGGGGATCCGTACTGGTTTCGATCATATCGACCAGCAGGCTGATCAGTTGAACCGGAAAGTTATCAATGACGTGATATCCCATATCCTCCAGAATGCGGGCCGCCGTTGACTTACCGGCACCTGACATGCCACTGATGAGAATCACTTTTTTCTTCTTCTGTGTTTCCATATGCATCACCGATGGTATTGTAGCATTCCCCATTCCCTACTACAACGGATACCGGCGTGCCAGACCATAGGAAAAGAAAAAGCAGCACATGGCTGCTCATTCAGAATATTTACGGCGCTCCGGTGACAGATTGTCACAATAATAGCGGACCGTCAGGTGCGGACTCAGACGGTGCTCACTGCCAGGATCATTGACAAAGCAGTCACCCTCCAGCATACACTCTTCCATTGCCGCTACTGCTGCTTCCAGATCCTCATCCTCACCGCCGGCGGACGTCATCAGATCCTTCGCATTGATTTCCAGTGCATTCCATCCATTGATGGAAAACTCCTGCTTCTTAAACAGGATAATCTTTTCAAACTCTTCTCTGCTCTTCATACACCCCGCTCACAGGGAACAGTATAGCATGAAATTCTGAAAGCATGACCAGATACTCAAAATTGGACGTGCGTTTCCAAGAAATTTCTATTGACATCAGAGCAGATTGTATGTCCAGTTGTGGTCCGTTTCCTGCAGAATGTCTTCCAGTTCGCGCAGATCACGGATCATGCGGTTGGGCATGGCTTTGGTGATTCTGTTGAAATTCTGCTTGCTGGTGACATAGCCGATGGCATAGACACAGGCCCTTCTGGCCATGCGCACATCTCTGGCATGGTCGCCGATATAGACACAGTTATCATGGCCAAGGCCAAGGGCATGGCAGATCCGCCGCAGGGCATCCGGCGCCGGCTTTGCCTTCTTGTAAATCTCTTTGCCCATGACCATGTCCACATAGTCTTCCAGATCAAATTCCTCGATCCAATAACGGCAGTTGTCGGTTGGTCTTGAGGTAACAACACCAACCGTATAGCCATTCTTCTTCAGCCACATCAGTACTTCCAGGGCATGAGGCATGGTATTGACCAGTCCTAAGGCAGGCAGATTGGCCTGGAAAGTACGGAATTCATGGGTGAGCTCATTGGGATCTTCCCCCTTGAACAGACGCTTGATTTCCTTGCGGTCATCAGCACCGAATACTTCCAGCTGGGTGCGGTCATCAAAGTCATCCACAGTGCGGTATTTGTTGAAAAGGTAACGGTAGGATTCATTGACCATCGCCTGGGTATCCATCAAAGTGCCGTCAAAGTCAAACAGGACAAGCGGTTTCTGGTCCATCTTCTTGCGGCGGTTGAACACGTAGAAGACCAATGCACCGACTGCTGTTGCCAGTCCCGGCAGTAACATCATCAATGTTGCTTTGGCACGGCCATAGGTTGCAATATTGATGAAGAAGCGGCTTAAACCGATCCACAGCAGTGCCAGGGCAGCACGGTCACCTCTGTGCTTGTCATAGAAATAGTTGCGGTAGAGCACTTCCAGCAGAATATAGCCGAGCATATCCACACCGACAATCAGGATATTGCGCCAGTCAGAGAACATATACGGAATGCGGGAAATGGCTGCGGCCAGCAGGAAGTGCGGGATGATGCAGTCAAGGGTGCGCCGGAAGGACATGAAGTTCTTGCGGACATACAGGAAGACAAAGCCCATGACGAAGTAGATTGCCATCAGAGGTTCAAACCCGTCATCAAAGAACAGGAAGAATCGTGAGATGTGGGTGAAGCCATTGGCAATGTACCAGCCGATTCTGCCGCCCAGCAGTCCGGAAACAACGATGCCGAGAAAGACTTCCTGTGAGATGGCACGGACGTAGCCGTTTTCCTTCATGTCACGCCGGAAAAACAGGTACGCCACAAAGGCGCCGAACAGGGTCGCAAGGCCTGCCCAGCGGATCGTTACATGTTCAAACATGGCTTAGATATCCTTTCCGGCATACGTATTGAACCGTTCCTTGATTTCCTTGCTGGCGGAGAAGCCATCCTGCTGCAGGCGGAAATTGGTAACGGCAGACTCAATCAGAATGCGCATGTTGCGGCCGGCACTGACCGGCAGCACAATAGTCGGAATCAGTACATCCAGAATCTTGGTATAGTGCATGGTCTCATCGCCAATGCGGTTGTATTCATCCGCCGCATTGAACTTGACAAGGTCAATGACCATATCCACCGGTGAGCGTGAAATCAAAGCACTGGCACCGAACATCTTCTCCACATCAATGATGCCGATGCCTCTGATCTCCAGCAGGCCTTTGATGATGGCCGGCGAGTGGCCGATGATGCTGTTATGAATATGCTGCACATCGACACGGTCATCTGCTACCAGCACTTGACCGTTGCGGATCAGTTCCAGAGCAGTTTCTGACTTACCCATGCCGCTTTCACCGGCAATCAGCACACCTTTGCCATAGACACTCATCAATGTACCAGAGATAGTATCCTCCGGGGCAAGGCGCTCATCCAGGAAGGAAATCAGCTCCGTGACAAGACGGAACGTTTCCATGTCGGTGCGCATGATCGGGAAATTGAGGTGATCCGCAATTTCCTTGAGAATCGGCGGCAGAACATTGTTTTTGGTAATGATAATGCATGGCGTATAGCCATCCGTTAACATCGGAAAACGGGCCCGCTGCTCCTCCGGGGTCATTGTTTTGATAAACTCAGATTCCTTGTTGCCGATAATGATAATACGGCGGGGATCCGACTGCTTGTAGAAGCCGCACAGCTCAAAGCCAGGCCGGTTGACGTCCGGCACAACCGTCCAGCGGTCCAGCGACTTATCATCACCAGTCAGGCGTTCAAACTTGAAAAAGCTGACAATTTCCCTGACTGTAACTTTCTTCGTATATTTATTCTCTTTGTTTTCCATACTAACCCTCAGCGTGATTCTAGCACAACTCTGTGGCGGTTATGTGAAAACATTCATGATCTGAACATTTCTGTAAATGCTTTAAACTGCACCGTACCCATGGATGACTTCTCACCATTGTCATCAATAATCGTGACTTTCTCCGGTGAAATAATCACTTCATACTGCAGGGAACGGATCTTTGTCAGGGCATAGCGGCCCTGCATCACCTGCCAGGTCTGTCTGGCAAAATAGCCCAATTCATTTTTCTCCTGTTGGAAAAACCGTATCATGCAATTCCTCCTTTCATGGCGGGTATACTAATACGTCTGAAAACAGATTGCAAGAAATTTGCTGACAGTTTCATCCTTTCATCACATGAAAAAACTGCGCCTTCACGCAGCCTTTTCACCATTTTCATGCTCTTTTGTCCACTTCAGTGCCTTGATCAGATACTGTCCTGTCCAGCTTTCTTTGCAGGCCGCAACCTGCTCTGGGGTACCCGTGCAGACAACCTGGCCGCCGCCATCGCCGCCTTCCGGGCCAAGATCAATGATCCAGTCAGCACACTTGATGACATCCAGATTATGCTCAATGACAATGACCGTATCTCCGCCATCGACGATTCTTTCCAGCACCGCAATCAGACGTTTGACATCATCGGTATGCAGACCGGTGGTCGGCTCATCAAGAATATAGACAGTTCTGCCGGTTGCGACTTTCTGCAGCTCTGTGGCCAGCTTGACACGCTGTGCCTCACCACCGGAAAGGGTTGTACTGGCCTGGCCAAGCTTGATATAGCCAAGACCCACATCATACAGTGTCTGCAGCTTGCGTTTGATCTTGGGATGATTGCCAAAGAACTGCAGAGCTTCCTCTACGGACATCTCCAGGACATCATAGATATTTTTGCCCTTGTAGGTACACTGCAGGGTTTCTTCGTTATAACGCTTGCCATGGCATACTTCACATGGCACATAGACATCCGGCAGGAAGTTCATGCGGATGACCTTGACGCCATCACCCTGGCAGGCCTCACAGCGGCCTCCCTTGGTATTGAAGGAGAAGCGTCCCTTGTCATAACCTCTTAATCTGGCCTCCGGTGTATGGGCAAACACATCACGGATATCATCGAACACACCGGTATAAGTAGCCGGATTGGAACGCGGCGTTCTGCCGATCGGTGCCTGGTCAATCTGCACAAGCTTGTCGATATTCTCCAGTCCCTTGATGGACTTGAACTTGCCCGGATGTACTTTCTGTCTGCCCAGACTCTGCAGCACTGCCTGCATCAGCACATCATTGACCAGCGTACTCTTGCCCGAACCGGAAACACCCGTGACCAGCACAAGCTCACCAAGCGGGAACTTCACATTGATCTTCTTCAGGTTATGTTCCTGTACACCGCGCAGTTCGATGAACTTGCCATTGCCCTTTCTTCTTTCTTTAGGCAGCGGAATGATCTTTCTGCCAGCCAGGTAGTCACCGGTAATGGAACCAGGTGTGTTCATGACCTGTTCTGGTGTGCCGTTGGCCATGACCTGACCGCCATGGATGCCTGCCCCCGGACCGATATCCACGATCCAGTCAGAAGCCATCATCGTCTCTTCATCATGTTCAACGACAATCAGACTGTTGCCAAGATCACGCATGCTCTTCATGGTCGCAATGAGCTTGGCATTGTCTCTCTGGTGCAGGCCGATGCTCGGCTCATCCATGACATATAATACGCCGGAAAGCTGAGAGCCGATCTGGGTGGCCAGACGGATACGCTGGCTCTCGCCGCCGCTCAGTGTTCCAGCCAGTCTGTCCAGAGTCAGATAGTCCAGACCGACATTGGAAAGAAACTGCAGGCGGCTGCGGATCTCTTTGATGACAAGATCGGCAATCTTGGCCTTTTCTTCATCCAGTTTCAAATCGTCCAGCCAGACAAGAGCCTGCTTGACACTCATCTTGGTAAAGTCAGCGATATTCTTGTCGCCGACCATGACACTTAAAGCCTGTTCATTGAGACGGTCGCCATGGCACAGCCGGCATGGTGTTTCTGCCATGTAGGAATGATAGTAGTCCTTGTTCCAGGAAGAGGTTGTCTCGACATATCTTCTTTCAATCAGATCCTTGACACCCTCAATGTAGTCATTGCGGGAATATGTATTGCCCCCGGAGGAGGTAATACGATACTGGATCGGTTTGTCAGAGCCATGCAGGATGCGCTGCATCTGATAGTCACTCAAAGAGGACAGCGGTGCATCCAGATCAATATCATAGGCTTTGCACAGCACACAGAATGTCTGCCACTCAATGTTGTCCGTATCGACCAGATTCTTATAGTAGCGGATGCCGCCCTTGCGGATGGAAAGAGACATATCCGGCATCAGATTACTGATGTCGACTTCCTCGGTGATGCCAAGGCCATGGCATACCGGGCAGGCACCTAATGGCGCATTGAAGGAGAACAGTCTTGGCTCCAGATGCGGTACGGAAAAGCCGCAGATCTTGCAGGCATAGTTGCTGGAAAACAGCATTTCCTTATCACCTGCTAATACGGTTGCCATACCATCTGCCAAAGACAGAGCTGTTTCAATAGAGTCATGAATCCGGCTCTTGGAATCATCATTCTTGATGATGCGGTCCACAATGACATCAATGCGGTGGCGCTTGTTCTTTTCCAGCTCAATATCTTCTTCCAGCATGCGGATTTCACCATCCACCCGCACACGCACATAGCCATCCTTCAGCAGCTTGGCAAAGGTATCCTTGAAGGTGCCCTTCTTTTCCTTGACGATCGGTGCCATGATGGTCAGCCGGGTGCGCTCAGGCAGCGCCATGACGGCATCCACCATTTCCGTAATCGTCTGACCGGTGATCGGAATATGATGATGCGGACAGTAAGGTACACCGCATCTTGCATATAACAGACGCAGATAGTCATAAATCTCAGTGACGGTACCAACGGTAGAACGCGGGTTGTTGGAGGTTGTCTTCTGGTCAATGGAAATGGCCGGAGACAGTCCTTCAATCATCTCCACATTCGGCTTTTCCACACCACCGAGAAACTGTCTGGCATAAGCAGACAATGACTCTACATATCTTCTCTGTCCTTCGGCATAAATCGTATCAAAAGCAAGAGATGTCTTGCCGGAGCCGGAAAGTCCGGTCATAACGACCAGTTTGTTCTTTGGAATTTCCAGGGAAATATTCTTCAGGTTGTTCTCCTTAGCTCCCCGGATAATCAACTTATCATTTGCCATTGGAATCCTTCTTCGCCTCCTGTACAAGATCGGATAACATCACCCATGCCTGCCGCGGACTCATATTGTCCACATCGGCTTCTTTCAGCTGGGCAATGATCGTTTCTGCTTCTGTATCTTCCTTCTTCATTTCAATGAGCTGATAGCTCTGCTGGACAACCCGCTTCTTGCTCTCCAGCTGTTTCTGCAAATCTTTGGCACGCTCCAGCACACTGTCAGGCAGACCGGCAAGACGGGCGACATTGATACCATAGGAGTGGCCGGCCGGCCCATCCTTCATCCGGTACAGGAATGTCACCTTGTCATTGTCTTCCTTGACAGCCACATGCATATTGCGCACACAGCCGATTGAGTCTACAAGTGTCGTCAACTCGTGATAGTGGGTCGAAAACATCGTCTTGGCATGCACGCAGGCCGCGATATATTCAATCATTGCCTGGGCTAATGCCATACCATCATACGTACTGGTACCACGGCCGATCTCATCAAACAGAATCAATGAACGCGGTGTGGCATTCTGCAGGGCCCGGTTGGCTTCACTCATCTCCACCATAAATGTAGACTGGCCGGAAAGGATATCATCCGATGCCCCGATGCGGGTAAAGATTTTGTCAAACACCGGCATCTTACATGATTTAGCAGGCACATAGCAGCCCATCTGGGCCATGACCACAAGTAAAGCAGTCTGGCGCATATAGGTGGATTTACCTCCCATGTTCGGACCGGTAATGAGAAGAATACTCTCTTTGGCATCCATGTGCACGGAATTCGCTATATAGCGGGGATCCTTCATCAGCTCATCCAGGATCGGATGGCGGCCGCTGACAATATCGAGCTCGTCATCATCAAAGACCGGTCGTACATAGCCATAGGATGATGTGCTTTCCGCCAGTGCCTGCAGCACATCAATCTCACTCAGTACCGAAGCCAGTTTCTGCAGACGGGGCAGATAGCCCTGGATTAATTGCAGAAGATTGTTAAACAGCTCTTTCTCCAGATTAACCGCATTCTCCTGAGCATGCAGGATCATGTCTTCCTTTTCTTTTAGTACCGGTGAGATAAAACGCTCACAGCCTGTTAATGTCTGTTTGCGTACATAGCCCCATTCCGGCTTTACCTGGGCAGCCGCAGCCTTGGATATCTCAATATAATAGCCGAAGATCTTGTTGTAGCCGATCTTCAGCGTCTTGATGCCAGTACGCTCTTTCTCCTGGGCTTCCATGTTGGCAATGAAGTCCTGGCCCGAACGTGCCATCTGCCGTGCTTCATCCAGGCTGGTATTATAGCCGTCTTTAAACACACCGCCATTGCTTAGGATGGCAGGTGGATTTTCCACAAAGGCATCCTTGAGCTGATCATAGAGAGATGTTAATGGATCCACATCTTTCAGTCTGCCAAAGGCATCATCCTGGATGCAGGCAAGTACGGATGGGACCGCCGCCAGGGTCTTGGTCAGCCGCACAAGATCAATCGGATTGGCAGACATCATCGCACAGCGGGCAATCAGACGGGACAGGTCATATACCCCATCCAAAGCATCCCGCAGGTTCTGTCTGGCCATGAAGTTGTCACACAGATACTGTACACAGTCATAGCGGGCATTGATGCGTCTTTGATCCACCAGCGGTTTTTCAATCCAGCGGCGCAGCAGACGGGATCCCATCGCACTTTTGCACTTGTCGAGGAAGGACCACAGGGTGATGTTCTTGCCATTGGGATGCAGGGATTCTGTCAGTTCCAGATTGCGCTGGGTATCATAGTCCATATCCAGGAAGTCATCTTCATTCTCAATCTGGCATGTCTCCAGATGGGAGAGCATATGTTTCTGGGTCTGTTCGAGATAATTGAGCATCAGGCCATAGGCAGAGCGCTCATAGTCTTTTTTCAGATTCTCACATAAAGGCTCATATTCACTCTTGATGGCATCTTCTTCACAATAGGAGATGACGACCTGCATCTGCCGCAGTGACTTGATCAATCTCTGTGGGAAACCTTCTTTGACAACAACCTCACGGATGTTGTTTTTCATGACCGTCTGTACAAGCACGGTATCTTTGTGTGCCACATCTTCCACAAAGTTTTCGCCGGTGCTGGCTTCCACCACAGCAAAGCTGTAGCCATAGCCATAGTCACAAATGGCACCCAGATAGACCGAGCTCTTGTCATCAGTGATCTCATCCATGATCGTGCCAGGGGTGATGATGCGGATCACATCACGCTTGACTAAGCCTACGGCTTTTTTAGGATCTTCCATCTGTTCGACAATGGCAACCTTATACCCACGTGACACAAGCCGCTGCACATAAGAAGAGACGGCATGGTGGGGAACCCCGCACATCGGAATCCGCTCCGGCACGCCGGCATTCTTGCCTGTCAATACAAGATCCAGCTCTTTGGAGGCAAGCTGGGCATCATCAAAAAACATTTCATAAAAATCACCAATGCGGTAGAACACAATCGTATCCGGATACTGCTCCTTGACCTTCAGATACTGCTCAATCATTGGTGAATACTTTTCTGCCATAGTGCCTCCCCATAATTTGCCCCGCTATTATAGCATCTGCGGCAAGTTCAAAAAGCAGGATGAATGCTGCCCTGCAAAAAGATTGAACATGTAAAAATGTTATTTGAACAGATGCGGCATCGCCTGTTTCAACAGAAACGCACAATAATATGGAACAGTGACGATATTATCCGCCGCCCCAATATTCCCAGATGTGATTTTTAATCCATAATGTACATCAGGATACTTATCAATATTATCGATGAGAGTGCGCAGTGATTTTGAATGTCCTTTTCTGGCTTTTACTTCTACCGGAATCAATGAGGACATGTCACGTACAAAGAAATCTTCTTCCAGCGTACCGTCCTGCCGCTTATAGTAACAAAGTTCATACCCCTGTTTTGCCAGGCACTCTGCTACGATGTTCTCATACAAAGCCCCTTTATATACGCCAAGATTGCGGTTCACCCGCAGATCCTGCTGCGCTTCATCATCCAGTTCTGCGACGAGCAGTCCTGTATCCGCAAAATAGACTTTGAATTTACTGCGGTCAATATTTCCTTTGATTGGCAGCTCTGGAAAACGCATGCAGTAACAGATATTGACAGCACCGGCATCTTTCAGCCAGTCAAAAACACCGTCATAATCTTCAAGTGTCGCGCCCTTTGCAACCTTGCTGATCTGAAATTTCTTGTTTTCCTTGGCAAGCTGTGAAGGCACAGAGCGGAATACGTTCATGATCCTTGTCTGCTCCAGCCCGCTTGCATACTTGCGGATATCTTCTTCGTAATCCAGAAGAATCTGTCTCTGTGTTGTCAGGGTCTTTTCAAAAGTTCCTCTTTCAATATATTCACTGACAACAGCCGGCATACCTCCCAGTACGCAATAATCCAGGAACAAAGACAAATAGTGCTCATGAAGCCCATTGGCAAAAGGTATATGATTCTCTAAATGATCAAGCAGTTCATTCACAAAGTCCTGCCTATATCCCTTTGCCCACAGGAACTCTTCAAAGTCCATGGATTTCATTTCATAATCTGTCTTATTGCCAACAGAATTACTCTCAATCTTGTGATAATTGATGCCAAGCATCGATCCGCTGCATATTACATCAAAACGTTTATCTTCATTGAAGAATTTCAAAGATGTCGCAATATCCGGAAAATCCTGCAACTCATCAAAAAAGATCAAAGTCTTGCCTGGAATAAACCGTTTAAACGGATCAATACGGGAAATGACCTTAATAATACTGTCGGCACTATATCCCTCTTCCGTGATGACCTTATAACTGGATTCTCTGACAAAGTTAATCTCAATGAAACTCTCATAATTTTCCCTGGCAAAATGACGGATTGCCCATCTTTTCCCCGTCTGTCTTGCCCCTTTGACAATCAAAGGCTTATGTTGTGGATCTGCTTTCCAATCCTTCAGGAACTGATCAATTTTACGTGTTAAATACATACTCTAATCCTGTATCTTTCTGATGTCATTATAACATTCAGAATATTTTTAGAGCGAATATTATAACACTTGTCAATATTTTTAGAGCGAATATCGCATATATATACCATATTTTTAGAGCGAAAAAGAACTTCCTGTATGGGAAATCACATGATTCTCCATCAGAAAGTTCTTTGTTTTTGTGATTTGTGCTCTGTATTTATGCAGCTTTCTTGAGATCCTTGAACTGGGCGCCATTGGTAACGACTACAATGACCGTATCCGGATGGCCGGCATCCTTGATCTTCTTTCTGTCAAAGTGGATGAGCTTCTGTCCCTTGGTGATTTCATCATCCTGTTTGACAAAGGCCTCAAAGCCATCACCATTCATCGCAACGGTATCAATACCGATGTGGATCAGTACTTCAATGCCATCCTTGGATGTGACGCCAACCGCATGCTTGGTCGGGAACAGCATTGTGACTTTGCCATCAAACGGTGCCACAACCGTGCTGCCAGTCGGCTCAATACCAACAGACGGGCCCATGGTTTCCTGGGCAAACATCGGATCTGCAATTTCAGAAGCAGGAATGACCTTGCCGGCAACCGGCTGCGCAACATTGCCCTTTTCGGTTGTGAAGACATCCTTTGTCTCCATCTCCGGCTCCTCGCCGCCTTCTTCTTCAACTTCCTTGTTATCACGGAAGGTAACAAACGTAATGCCGAAGGCAACCGCGAAGGATACAGCCAGCAGGATTGTATAGGTCAGCGGGTTGGACGCAATCAGATAGCCTGGCAGGCCGGTAACACCATTGGCCGTTGCGCCAAGACCTGTGATCGCACCGACCAGAGAACCGGCAGCACCGCCGATCATAGCAGCGACAAACGGCTTGAAGAAACGCAGGTTGACACCGAAGATAGCCGGTTCGGTGATACCAAGAGATGCAGACATGGAAGCCGGTACAGCCAGCGCCTTGGTATGTCTGTCTCTTGTCTTAAGACCAACGGCAAGGCAGGCACCGAACTGGGCAAAGTTGGCAGCCGAAGCAATCGGCATCCAGGTGTTCAAATGCCCTTGGGCAAGCATGCCAAGCTCGATGGTGTTGTACATATGGTGAAGACCCATGACAACGGTAACAGGATACACAGCACCCATGACGGCAGCGCCAATCGGGTTGGCAACCAGCCATGTAGCACCATTAAGAACAAGTGTTTCCAGAGCAGAGAAGATCGGTCCGATGACCATGAAGGTTGCCAGAGCAGTGACAATAACCGTGGTCAGCGGCGTGACGAACAAATCGATCATTTCCGGAACATGCTTGTGCAGCCACTTCTCGAGATTGCTCATGACGAAGACGGAAATGACAATCGGAATGACATGGCCCTGGTAGCCTAACTGGTTGACCTGGCCAAGTGTATATCCACCGATCTTGAGAGCATGTCCAAACAGGTACCATACCTTGTAGCCATCAGCGGCATTCCAGCCGTTGGTCAGGCTTGGATGGACCATCATCAGACCAATGACAGCACCCAGATAGACGTTGCCGCCAAATACCTTGGCAGAACTGATGGCTACCAGTACCGGCAGGAAGGTGAAGGCGGTATTGGCTGCCATATCCAGGAAGCCATACCAGTCAGTGGAAGCGAAGTTCGGAATGGCATGGCCGAGAGCCTCGACCAGACCCATCATCAGACCAGCAGCGACGATGGCCGGCAGAATCGGTACGAAGACATCACCCAGTGTCTTGATCAGACGTTTCCACCAGGGCATGTTGGCTGCGGCTGCGGCCTTGACATCCTCCTTGGAACCAGCGGATACACCAGATACGGCAATAAACTCATCATAGACTTTGTTTACTGTACCGGTACCGATGATGATCTGCAGCTGTCCATTGGAATTGAAGACACCCTGTACACCCTCTGTGTTTTCAATTGCCTTGACATCTACCTTGCTGTTGTCGACGATTGCCAGACGCAGTCTTGTTGCGCAGTGTGCTGCACTGGCGATGTTGTCTTTTCCACCCAGATGGGAAAAGATCTCCTCTGCACACTTTCTGTAATCCAATGCCATTTTCAGTTCTCCCCCTTTATCAATGCATTGATTTCTTTTTCACTTGGCATGACACGCAAAGCCCCTTTTCGCGTCGTTACAATGGATGCCGCTGCGTTGGCACGCACCAGCATCGCATGAAGCTTCTCTTCATCCAGACCGTCAATGCCTTCTGTCAATACGGTATCCAATACGCATGCACAGAACGTATCACCGGCACCGGTTGTTTCAATCGTACCTTTCTGCAGGAAGGCAGGCGCATCTGCACGCACACCATTGGCATAGGCACTGCTGCCATTCTTTCCTTTCGAAAGGGAAATCAGTTTCAGATTCGGATATTTCTTCTGCAGATAAGCAACACCCTGGTCAAAGTTATCATAGCCGGTGAACCACTGAATCTCGTTATCTGAGATCTTCAGGATATCAGCCTGCTGCATACCCCAGTCAATCTGTTTCTTTGCATCATCCAATGTATCCCACAGAGGTTCACGCAGGTTTGGATCAAAGGAAATCAGAAGATGATGGGCCTTGGCAAAGCGCACTGCCAGTCTTGTTGCACTGCGGGCCGGCTCATCGGTCAGTGACAGCGATCCAAAGTGGAACAGACGGGAACTGGCAATGAGATTTTCATCAATCTCATCTGCCTGCAGATCCACATCAGCACCTGGATTGCGATAGAACGCAAAGTCACGGTCACCATTGGGCAGCTTCAATACCAGAGCCAGGGTTGTATGAACCTTGTCATCATAGCGAAGGCCCAGATCAGAAATCCCCTGTTCTACAATCCGGCGGGCAAGCATCTGACCAAAGCCATCCATGCCCACTTTGCCAATGAAGACAGTTTTGCGATGAAGACGGGACAGCATACTCAAAACATTGCATGGTGCACCGCCAGGATTCGCCTCCAGAAGAGGATTGCCCTGCTCAGATTTACCATTCTGCGTAAAATCGATCAGAAGCTCTCCCAGTGCAGCCACATCAAAAGCTTTCTTTTCCTCACTCATGTCTGTAACTCCTATACACTTATGCAGATCAACACTAGCATAAAAAGAGCCTCTCCGCTATATCTGGAATGGCTGAATGACAATATTTGATGAACCACAAAACGCAAGGCCAAGGTGCAGCACAATTACAAAACATCTTAAGGCAATGAACCGCACTTCACCAATCATCAGATAACCACATAAAAACGATATCTGCCCGTTGGATTCTGCTGGGCAATGCAGGCAACTGAGATCTCAATGACACTGTCAGCCAGGCAGCAGAAAAATATGAACCAAATCAAAACAGCAGTCTTTCCAATCAAGGAAGAAACTGCTGTTTTACTTCCGAAATCAAAAGGACCCTTTTCTTCTCTGACGATACCACAGCAAGGCATACACCCCGCAGGCCAGGCACATCAGGAGGCCGGCATTGGATACAGATACCTGATATTCTGCAGCCTGGGCAGGAAACAAGAGACCTGCAACAATGTTGTAAACAAGGTACAACACAAACACAACGGATACACTGTCAAATGCCACTACCTTGATTCTCAGTATTCTTTCCTTTTTCTCCTCTGCTGTTTCTTCTTTGTGCTTTTCTGCCATGAACAGGCCTGTATGAATGTCATACAGAAGGATGCACGCAATCACTAGAACTAAAACTCCGACCACCATGTCTCTCACTCCAATCGCTAAGAATCAAAAGTCTGAATAATCAGATTTTCCTGCTCTGTCAATATATTCCTACGGCTTTTTGCCAAAAATGAGAGTGAATGGATTTTCCATGGTTGTATTCCTTCTGCATATGATTTTTTATTTAATTTTATTTAAATTTATTTATATTGTCTGCTGCTATAAAAGCACAATACCAGCAATAGCTGATGCGGTCATATTCGAAAATGTATTTCAGATCAACATTCTGGAATTCCATAATGTATGCTGCATCAACATTTTGGAAATTTTCAGCACATATGTCCCATGTGAGAACAAACAAAAACGATCTCCATGGGCGGGCTGGTGTTCCGCCCCATCCGAAGATCGTCTTATTTTGACTTAGTTCTTATTTATATTGTGTCTCTGACACCGCTGCGGATTCCATCCCTGATGCCTTTGGCCACCATCGTACTGATCGGACCACATGTCACTGCTACACCATCCGGTGTTTCCAGCACTCTGACACCACCCAGTCGGATCAGTCTTTCTGTATCAATGATGCTGTGGTCATAGATGCTGATATACAAGGTATCATAGGAGCTTTCCACCCTGGAGATGTTGGACAGGCCGCCGACTGCCCTCTCTGTTTCCAGAATGGTCTGCTTTCCTTTGCCGCTGTGGAAAAGATCCAGTGCCAGATAGCGGAAATACAGCCTTGATATCACAAACCAGATGATGAAGCAGATGACGCCAATGATGACCAGTTTTAATATGGAAGACCTCAGGCTGTCTGTCTGCAGATAGACAAGCAGTTCCATCAGAGTACCTGGCAGTGCTGTCATCGTCAGTGAAGATGTTGTGTAATAGCCAAGATAGATATGTAATCCCTGCAGTAATGCAAACAGGATTCCTGTCAGACCAAGATGAATGACAAACAGCAGCGGTGCCACCAGTAACATGGCAATTTCTACCGGTAATAGAATACCTGAGAACAATGAGACAATTGTCAGCAGGAAGACCAGCAGGCTTTGACGGCGCCGTTTGGCTCTGTCTGTTGTCAATGATAACGTACCCCACAGCAGACCCGGAATGGCGAAGAGATTCAGGATGTAATACGGCGTGAAGTATCTGCCGGCCATGCCATTGAGTGATCCTGCTGCATACTGAGCTGTCCATACACTGGCATCGCCGGTGATGTTGGTGCCGGCTGCACTCACCCAGGAACCACCCTGCGTACTGTACCAGAACGGCGTGCGGAACAAGGTACCAAGATTCAATACACCAAAGATCCTGTCCAGCACACCATAGAAGCCAAGCATGACCGAAGAACTTGTATCACTGGCAAGGAAACTGATGCCCTTGTTTATCACCGTCACAAGATATGGCCAGATCAAAGCAATCAGAATGCCTCCTGCTGCACTCAGCAGTACCGTCTTGAAAAAGACAACTGAGCTGAATGAGAAGTGGCTGCCCTGTTCCGGTACATTCTTTGTATGCCGGAAACAGAAGATCGTGGCTGCGGCCACAATGACCATGGCAATCACGCCTGTCTGCAGTGGATAGATCGTAACGGTCTGACTGGAATACTTCACGCTCTGTGACATCGAGATGCCAAGAATGGAAGAGTAGGCGCTGGCAGGCAGACTATTGCTGTGCAGCACCATGGTTGCAGAAAGGAATGCCGCATAGCCGCCAATAGCTGCCAGGATGGTTGTATAGGAAGATGATCTTCTTGATACGATTCTGATAAGAAACAGCAGTGGAAAGTTGACGATCAGAAAGGAGCCGGTTCGAGCCAGAATCATAGCTGCCGTTGTCGGCCAGCCGGTATGTACGCTGTAGAGTGTACTGAAAGCAGGATTGACAAGCAGATTGCCAATGCCAAGAAAGACATACCCCACCAGCATGATCTCCAGCGGTGTCTTCAGCAGTTCATAGAACGAATGCCATATTTTCTGCATTGTCACTTTCCTCCTTTCAGAACAGACTCTTCAATCTGTCAAAATAGCTCACCGATCTGCCCCGTAACATCCGCACCCACAGATCTTTGGATGTGTGCATGGTGATGCTTTTGACACCATCCAATGGCAAAACATCTGAATCAACCCCCAGCAGGGCATGATCAAAGCTTTCCGAATCAAAGCGCAGCTCGGTATCCTCGCACATCACAATTGGTGAACCAAGCGACCTGTACTTCACATGATGAATACCGGCAATCTCGGTCATTTCAATAAAGCGCAGGCCCTCCTGGATGACTGCTCCGCCTAAAGAACGGTTATAGGCAGTCGAGCCAAGCTGTGTGCATACACAGATACCGGTGCCCCGGAAATCTTCAAATTTACGGCCATTGACATAGATTTCCATCACCTGTGTCCTTGATGCATTCTCAATCCGGATCTCATTGATACCATGTACTTCATGGCCATCATAGTGAGCACTGAGAATGGGATATCTGACTTCTGTGCATTTGTCATTGACGTAGGCATCCACAAAAGCATCCAGATCCGTATCACGATAATCGGTATAGAAACCCAGGGTACCGGTATGAATGCCATAGAAACGCACTTCATTCAGATGCGGCATATATTCATGCACGGCATAGATGAACGTGCCATCCCCGCCAATTACAAAGATCGTTTCCGGCATGTGTTCATCTTCCACGCAGCCAAATACAGCCAGTCTTTTTCTTAACTGGTCCGCAATTCTGGCAGAAGTCTCATCTGGTCTTACAACAAGTGCATATCTCTTATTCATATCAACAATAACCTCAAAAAGGAGATGTTTTCACATCTCCTCTTACTTTAACAGATTTTCGTTCCCGGTTTGAGACCGTTTACTTCAACAACGGCAATTTCCTTGTCGTTCTTTCCCGCCAGCAGCATGCCCCTGCTTTCCACACCGCGGAACACATGCGGTTTCAGGTTGGCAATCACGACAATGTTCTTGCCAATGACCTGACCAGGTGTATAGGAGCTTGCCAGACCGGACACAATCTGTCTTGGCTTATCCTCACCAAGATCTACCTGCAGGACATACAGCTTGTCGGCA
The DNA here is from genome assembly GCF_036453465.1 of Lactimicrobium sp. Lineage (NCBI taxonomy): Bacteria > Bacillati > Bacillota > Erysipelotrichia > Erysipelotrichales > Erysipelotrichaceae > Lactimicrobium > Lactimicrobium sp. The sequence continues at coordinate 54,241 of NZ_JAZHUW010000002.1, read as the reverse complement.
TTCGGATGATGCTCACAGGATACAACCCGTCCAACCCGCAGATCCAACTTGTCAAAGTCATCCACTGTAACTTCCTGTTTCTTGTCAGCCTGTACAGCTCTTTCCTTGGCAATGCGGGCATTGATCACATCCACCTTGGCCATGACTTCCTTCTCATTCAGACGGGCAAACAGAATTTCCGGATGATCCGTGATCGTAATACCGGTTTCCAGCTGTCCAAAGCTCTGGATGGAATCATAGTCTGTATGTGCAGTATTCAGGCTCTTGAGAATCTTGTCAGCTGTATCCGGCAGATATGCCTTCAGCAGTACACCAGCCACACGGATGGACTCCAGCAGATTGTACAGCACAGTGGCCAGACGGCCGCTCTTGTTAGGATCCTTGGCCAGAGACCATGGCATTGTTTCATCGATGTACTTGTTGCAGCGGGAGAACAGATCCAGAATCAGCTGGATGGCATCGGCTACCCGCAGCTCATCCATCTTGGCATTAACCAGACGGACAGTATCACTAACAGCCTGTTTCAGCTCTTCATCGATCGGTTCATCATCATGCGGATTGGATACCAGGCCATTGAAGTACTTGTTCTCCATGGACAGTGTACGGTTGACCAGGTTGCCAAGATTGTTGGCCAGATCAGAGTTGATACGATCAATCATCAGATCGTATGTAACATGGCCATCCTGGGCAAACGGCATCTCATGCAGCATGATGAAACGCACAGCATCCACACCAAACAGAGATACCAGATCATCCGCATAGATGACATTGCCTGCGGACTTGCTCATCTTGGCATCACCGGTTAACAGCCACGGATGTCCAAAGACCTGCTTCGGCAGCGGCTCACCCAGTGCCATTAACATGATCGGCCAGTAAATGGTATGGAAGCGGACAATGTCCTTGCCAATCAGATGCAGATCAGCCGGCCAGTACTTCTTGTACAGTTCAGAACTGTTGCCATCCGCATCGTAGCCAAGTCCGGTAATATAGTTGCTCAAAGCATCAATCCAGACATAGATGACATGCTTGGGATCAAAGTCGACCGGAATGCCCCAGGAGAAACTTGTACGGGAAACACACAGATCCTGCAGACCAGGTTTCAGGAAGTTGTTGAGCATTTCGTTCTTTCTGCTCTCCGGCTGGATGAAGTCAGGATGGTCCTCAATGTACTTGATCAGACGCGGTGCATACTTGCTCATCTTGAAGAAGTAAGCTTCCTCTTCCATCGGCTTGACATCATGGCCGCATACCGGGCACTTGCCATCTTCCGTCAGCTGGCTCTTGGTATAGAAAGCCTCGCATTCCTGGCAGTACATGCCCTCATACTTTCCTTTATAAATGTCACCCTGCTCATAGAAACGGCGGAAAATCTTCTGTACCTGCTTCTCATGATACGGATCGGTTGTCCGGATGAACTTGTCATAGGACACATTCATGACATCAAACTGTTCCTTGATCTCGCCGGATACCTTGTCTACGAATTCCTTCGGGGTAACACCGGCTGCTTTGGCCTTCTCTTCTACCTTCTGGCCATGCTCATCCGTACCTGTCTGGAAACGCACATCATAACCCGTCAGTCTCTTATAACGGGCAATGGCATCTGCCAGAACAATCTCATACACATTGCCAATATGCGGCTTGCCGCTGGTATAGGCAATGGCTGTTGTAATATAGTACTTTCCCTTGTCACTCATCTGCTGCACCTCCTTATAAAATAAAAGCGTCCTGTTGAAAGGACGTATTTCACGCGGTACCACCTTTATCTTGCCTGCACATCACAGACCACTCAACGCTTTAACGCAGCCAACGTGCCATGCTCAACATTCACACGGCCTGCTCCAGGACCATCTTCCTTCTGCCATCCATACCGGCCTTCCACCACACACCGGCTCGCTTCATATCAGAACAGAAGTACTCTTCCCTTCCTTGCATTTGCTTTCTTATTATATGTGAGCTGTCAGCTTTTGCAAAGATCATGCCGCATGAAACCGCCTCTGTCATATCATCTTTTCTCAATAGACAGCGAAGAGCGATCCTGTCAACGATCATCCGGAACTATCAAGAAGTCAGGGATGCAGACATAAAGATATTTGCCTGTATTATCACAAGGTATGATGGAAAGACACGGTGTAATTAATTACTCCGTTTTATGTGACAGCTCATGTTAGCAAATCTGGATTTGCCTAATTCAGATTTGACAAATTCAGATTTGCTTACCTGCTGACAGTCATTTTCAGCTCTTGATATTTTCATTGTCAAATTCTCTCTGGTCCTTCCGCTTTCTTCTTGCGCGAGGATGGCAGACGTGCTAATGTACTTTTGTATTCTAAGTATGTACATCAAAAATGACAATGCGGGGATACATTAGAAAGATAGGAGATTCAAAAGTATTATGGCAACAGGCAAGGTAAAATGGTTCAACGCTGAAAAGGGCTATGGCTTCATCACTACAGATGATGGCAAGGATGTATTCGTTCATTATTCTGCCATTCAGGGTGAAGGATTCAAGACTCTGGATGAAGGCCAGGCAGTCAGCTTTGATATTACACAGAGTGACCGCGGACCGCAGGCTTCCAACGTCGTCAAGCTCTAAGCTTAGCCAGGGAGATGGTGCAAACCATCTCTTTTTATTTGAAAAGGAAGAAAGCGTGTGCTCTCTTCCTTATTGTTATTTCTGATTTTCTTCTGTTTCAGTGCTCGTTATAGCGGTATCCCTTACCCCAGAACGAATCCAGGTACAAAGGCTGTGAGGGATTGGCTTCTATTTTTTCACGGATGTGGCGGATATGCACCGAAATGATCGGTTTGCACTCAAATGGTTCTTCCTTCCAGGCATTGCGGTAAATTTCCTCGGCTGTAAATGTCCGGTTGGGATGAGACATCAGGTAGGCAAGAATGCCATATTCATGCGGTGTCAGATGTTCAAGTCTGCCATTGGCATTGACACTCATGGTCTTATCATCAAGTCTGATTGACATGGTTATTTCCCTTCTTTCTGTAAATACTGCTGCAATGTCATGCTCTCTCCATCATCATAGGAAGTCACATCCACCTCAATATACTTCGAAATGGTCTTCAATTCCTCCAGTGACAGGAACTTCCCTTCCGGAAGGCCATACTGATGTGTATTGGATGTGCTGTATCCTGATGATCTGGACCCTGAGATACTGTTGATGGTCATCGAAGCACCGGTGATATAAGCTGTCTTCTGCTCATACATTGCCGGGATGCTTTCCTCCATATGCGTATTGAAGATCTTCTGCAGCTCTGCATTATTCATCCAGTCTTCATAGGACAGCTGTCCGTCAAACATAACATTCAGCGTCTGTTCATCATCTGCGCCAAGACTTGTTGTGAAATCATCCTTGTTTACAAAGGCATTGTAGCTGAATTCCACATTCTGACTCTTAGAAAGATTTACCGGATAAATCATGCCAAATCCCCTTGTCTTCCAGCCCACGGCAGAAATCAGTCCGGTTGTCAGGCACATGGCGATAAAGATGATAAAGATTCTTGGCTTCAATACGATTCTGCGGCGGTAGATGAACGATGCCGATACATACAGACACAGCATGATCATCAGATAAATCAAAGCAGCGGTAAAGCCATCAGATTCATAACTGCTTGTCACCAGCAGTAAGCCAAGGAACAGCATGATGTGAACCACAAATGGATATGCCATCAGACTGTCAGACAGCTGTTCTGCTCTTTCTGCCTTTCTCTGGATCATCAGTTTCTGATTCAGGATATAAGCAAGAATGCCATAGCCAAGCAGAATGGCCTCATACAGCCAGCTGAAGCGGGACCACTGCACACCCATAACGGCGGAAGGTTCCACAATGTACTGGGCATTGATGAAGCCAAGATAGAACGGTGAGAGCCACTGTCCGATTGTCATCGTGCCGCCAAAGTATGCCGAGCTGACTGTCATGCTTGTCAGAAAGGCATTCCAGACAAACTGAATGATAAATGGCAGCAGTGTATAGGCACCCAGCATGATGACGCCGTCCAGGATGTTATTGGCGATCATATACAGCATGCTGTTGAACAGCAGTAAGACGCCAATGTACAGGAACATGTGTGCAAACAGGGCAAGCATTCGCAATCCATAGTGAATCAGCGTTGGCTGCAGCATCAGGCCGCAGGCACCGGCAATCAGGCTGGAGACAATGAAACCGCCCATGATGGCCGCATACATGACGCCGAATTCTGTCTGGATCTGTTCTTTGCGTGAGATTGGCAGGGAAAGGAAGAGATCTACGCTGCGCTTTCTGTGCAGATAGGAGAACATGAATACCGGCAGGACATAGCAGGACAGGATGGCAATGACCATGATCAGAATCATTGCGGCTTTTACGTTGGCAGCGTTCATTGTGGCTGTGGCTGCATAGTCCACATCTGCCGTGTATGCATAGCGGGAACGATAGCCAAGCAGTACAGTGGCAGCTGGAATCAGCACATACATGACACCATAGAACAGCCAGCCGGTCTTCCATCTCTTATAGAGATAAGACGCATAGTTTTTATTCATGGCCTTCACCTCTGCTTTCCAGTTCATAGATAAACAGTTCTTCAAAGTTAGCCTGCAGTACATCCAGCACCAGCGGATGCATTTCTTCCAGCTTTGCAGTGACTTCTTCACGGTCACCTCTGATCACCAGCTGGCAGACTCTGCCCTCACTGCTGAAATGCAGCAGATCAAAATCCTTGAAGTCTTCTTTTGTCATTGGCTTTGCAAAAGCAGCCTGATACTTGTTAATCAGGGATTTGGAAGCCAGCAGATCACCGTACTGCATCATCTTTCCTTCTTCGAGAATACCGAAGGAATCACAGATATCTTCCAGTTCCTTGAGGTTGTGGGAAGAGATGATGACGATGGCATGGTCATCTTCGATCAGCCGGGCAAGTGCCTTCTTGACGCTCAGTCTTGCCAGCGGCTCCAGACCGTCATAGGCTTCATCCAACAGTAACAGACGGGGATGGATGCAGAAGGCAAACAACAGTGCTACCCGGCGTTTGTTGCCTTTGGAAAGATTCAGGATGCCGGCATTTTCATCCAGATGGAAGAGGTCCAGATATTTCTGATAGGCGTCCTCGTCAAAGTCATACATGGAGGTATACAGCAGCTTCATGGAACGGATCGTAGAGCCGATCGGGTAATACTGATCATCGGCCACAAAGGCGATCTGTTTCCGGATCTGTGGATCAAGTGTGACATCTTCATCCTGGAACAGGATATGGCCGGCATCCGGTTCATATACACCGGCGATCAGCCGCAGCAGTGTACTCTTGCCGGCACCATTGATGCCAACCAGGCCGAAGATCGAGCCATCCTGTACTTCCAGGTCAAGATCTTTCAATACTTCTTTCTGGCCGAAGGACTTGGACAGATTTTCAATTTTCAGCATGATCTTCCTCCCCATACAGTTCGTCGAGTGCATCCAGGATTTCCTGTTTCTGAATGCCCATGTTCTTGAGTGGTTCCAGTACTGCCGTGATCTGATGATGATGTGAATCTTTTACATTCACATCTGCGACATAGACACCTTTTTTGGGTGCGTTGTAGACACAGCCTGTCTTCTCCAGTTCGCTGTATGCCTTGGCAACGGTATTGGGATTAATCCCATTGTCCTGGGCCAGCTGTCTGACAGAGGGAAGCTTGTCTCCCGGGCTCAGCACCCCGGCCTGAATAAACCGGAGAATCTGATTCTGGATCTGTTCATAGATCGGTTCTTTGCTTTGCAGATTGAGCAGAAACATACACTCTCCTTTCATCTGTACTTTCTGTACTAAGTGTATTATCTGTACTAGTCTGCTGTCAATCTGCCAATTCTTAAGATGGCATCATTTTGTTAGAAATTATCAGGAATTCTTATACTTTATTTTCGCCAGCACAGCTTTTCTTCTATATAATAGGTCTGTATGCACACTGATTTGATACGGAGGGGGTGAGGGACCCATGGAGATCAATTCTGCGCGGACAATCAAAGATTATCTGAGACTTAGTAAAAACAAAGACCTGAAACAATTCATGGAGAGTCAGGAGCTATTGATGGCAGCGGCTGAGAATAATATCAGAGTCAGCTACGTTGTCTCTGCCACACTGATCCTGATTGGTGTCATTGGCACCTTCGGTCTTTTCATCTTTCATGATAATGTTGCCCTGTTTCCAAAGATCCCCAGTATCCTGATCTATCTGATCCTGATGACTATCAATACTTTCCATATCGTTCATCTTCTCCACCTCAATGAAGCCACAGATAAAAAAAGTGCCATTCACAATCTCAATGTCACATATTGCAGTTTTCTGCTCAATGCCCTCCTCTCCGGTCTGACCCTGTTTTCCACCCAGACAGGAAGTTCTCTTTTTTTCGAGCTCGTCATTGTTATGGTGCTGGTTGCCATTCTGCCCTTTTACCGCAGAAAGCACATTGCACCGATTATCATTTTTTCGATTGCGACAACTCTTGGCTGCCTTCTGTTTTCGCATACAGAAGTTGCCTGGCAGGATGGGTTTGATCTTGGTATTTTCTATTTTATCTGCGTCGGCACCATGTTATTGCGGCGGATCTGGTTTGCCCAGACAACCTGGCTGCAGGTGCAGCTGTCCAGGACCAATTCCAGTCTTGTGAAAGAAAATCGTACGGATACACTGACGGAGCTGAACAGCCGCGGTGCTCTGCGGCAGGACTTTCCTGCCTATACAGGTGCCTTTGTCTGCATGGCGATGATGGACATTGATGATTTCAAGCGGGTCAATGATGTGTTTGGCCATGTGTATGGTGATTCACTTCTGAAACATGTCGGTGACGGTATGATCAAGGATCTACAGAGTGAGAAGATTAAATGTTACCGCTATGGCGGTGATGAGTTTCTGGTGATCAGCCGCAATGTGGCATTTGATGAGTTTGCGTCCCGGATGGAGAAGTTTCGGAAGGATTTTGCGAAAAAGATGCCGGATGGCACGATGTCTTCGTTTTCCATTGGTATCAGCTATGGTCAGATGAAGAATGAGCGCAGTATTCGTTCCTGTCTGCAGCAGGCAGATGACTGCCTGTATGAAGCAAAGGCGCTGGGCAAGAATCAGATTGTCAGCCGGCCGTTCTCTCTGGATTACATCAAGCCTTCTGAACATGCCCTCAGTAATGAAAAAGACCGGATTACCGGCCTGCCGTCATTATCTTCCTTCTATCATGATGCCGAAGATGTGATCAAGGATAGCCCTGACTGGAAGATCATCTTCTTTGATATCGACCGTTTCCAGAGTCTGAATCAGACAAACAGTTTCAAAACGGGTGATCAGGTGCTGAACAGGACGGCAAAGCTGCTGCAGGAGAGTTTCCCGGGGGATCTGATTACCAGAAGTGAGAGTGACCACTTCCTCGTGCTGACCCAGAAAAAGGATGATCAGAACAGGATTGAAACGGTGCAGCAGGAGATCTCCCGTTATCTTCCTCATAATTACATCTTTCTGCGGGCTGGTGTTTACCAGCATCACGCAGACAGCGGCACGAGTGATCTGCGCGGCTGTGTGGATATGGCTCATGCGGCATGTGATACCCTGCGCAATCAGACGGTGCAATCCATCCGTCTGTTTGATGAAGAGCTGTATCAGAGCATGCAGAAGGAAGCGTTTGTGCTTTCCAAGTTCAATGATGCCATCGTCAATGGTGATTTTGTTCCTTACTTCCAGCCGATTGTCGGCGGTGCCTCTGGCAAGACCTGCGGCTTTGAAGTGCTGTCCCGCTGGAATGATCCGGAACATGGCATGATTTCACCAGGTGATTTCATGCCGGTATTGGAGAATTCCCATGATGCCTATCGTCTGGACTTCTACATGCTGGAAAAAGGATGTCAGCTGCTGGCAGATATGAATGCTGACCGCAGAGAGAATCTGTTCTTCTCCTTCAATCTTTCAAGAACAGACTTTGATGTATGTGATGTACCGGCCAGGATCAACCGCATTGTTTCCAGGTATGAGATTCCCCACCGTGCCCTTCGTCTTGAGATCACGGAATCTGCGATTATTGACAGCCCGAAGATTCAGAATGCCATCCGCGTGATGCAGAAAGAGGGCTATCAGATCTGGCTGGATGATTTCGGTACTGACATGTCATCGCTGAGTGCCTTGAAGGATTACAAGGTAGATGGTGTGAAGCTGGATATGGAGTTTATGCGCAGCTTCCATGAAAATGCACGTTCTTCCATTATTATCCGGGCATTGATTGAGATGTCACATTCCATGGGCACGGAAGTTGTTGTGGAAGGTGTGGAAACACGTGAACAGTTATCCTTTGTCCGTCTGTGCGGCGGCAATTACATCCAGGGTTTCTATTATGCAAGGCCGATGCCCTGGCAGGATCTGATCAAGAGCAGATTCTGGACAAACTATGTGCGTATGGATCAGCTTCCGTATTATCAGAAGGCAAATACCACATACATCACCGAAGCAAATCATTACCTTACCGTCGGCAGGATGATTCCGGAAATTGTCATGGAAGTATCCGGCAGCAGTATTACCATGCTGCGGCTGTCTGATGCTATGGAGAAATTCCTGAGCAAGCATACCAATGTGCTGCAGACGGTATTGTGCCAGCAGGTGCTGAGGAAAGCCGCAGAATCAAATGTGCCAGTATGGCAGTGCGGAAAGCTTGATGGACAGACATATCTTGTTCTGGCCATGCGCCTTGGTATTTCTCCGGATAACAGCAAAGCCATCATTCAGATGGAAATCTATCACAGCAGTTCTTCTGAACATGACAAGTAAAAGGAAGGTTGAGCCTTCCTTTTTTACTGCCAGTGGATTCTGCTTTCTGCAAAGCGGTTCTGCTGCTTTTTTTCTTCAGCAGGATAGCCTACCGGAAACAAAGAGAATGGCTCTACATCCTCCGGCAGATCCAGTACTTTCTTTACAGCAGCCATGCGGTCTTTCAGCGGGGCAATGCCAAGCCAGACACCGCCAAGGCCAAGGGCATCGGTCATGATCCACATATTTTCCTGGGCAATTGCCATATCAATGTCCGCATATTCAGGAAAGCGCAGCCCATCCGTGCGGTAAACCGGCACAATTACAGCCGGGGCCCCAGCTGCACAGCCGGCATAGGGTGAACATTGAGATAATACTGCAATCTTTTCTTTGTCTGTAACAACATAGAACTCCCATGGCTGCTGATTGCCGGCACTTGGTGCCTGCATGCCAGCCCGCATAATTTCCACAAGATCTTCTTTCTTAACAGGCTGACTCGTATATTTCCGGATACTGACACGGTGATACAGATTTTCCATATAAACACCTCCTGTCTTCAGGATAGCGGAGAAAAAACGAAAATGCATACAGAAAATCCGAAATATGATTCTGGTATTATTTTTTCGCACTTGGCAATTTACATCTATAGATTTGATTGTTTTACATATTTTTTCATAATTTTATGACTCTTTCGATTATATTGAAACACTTTTTCAAAGAATGCTGTGTCACCTCTTTCAGTTATATCTACAATAGGTAACTTGAAAGGAGACTTCTTAAGATGAATGAGAAGTTAATGAATGGGCTCCTCAACATCGCAGGTAAGATGCAGTCGAATAAGGTTTTGTCCGCGATCAAGGACGCCTTTATCGACAACATGCCGATTGTCATCGTTGGTGCTTTCTGCACACTGTTTCAGTGGGTAGTATTCCATCATGATCCGGCAGGTTCTACGACAGTATATCTTTCAATCGCAAACATTCCCGGCCTGTCATGGTTGGAGTATCTCACCCCGATTGCCACTACTGCAAACTATGGCTGCATGAATTTCATGGCGGTCAATGTCTGTGTGCTTACCGCAATGCATTATGCCGAAAACCTGGGCCGTCATGGTGACAAGACGGTGCCGGTGCTGGCTATTTCTTCCCTTGTTACACTGATGAACACTTCCATCACTGCACAATCAACTGCTGCCGACGTCGTTACGGCAAGCAACGGTGCACTGCAGCTTGCCAAAGGTGCCTCTGAAAGCACAGAAATATCGCTTTCAGCTGGTGCAGGTGTTCTGCAGTCCTTCACCGATGCCAATGCATTATTCGTAGGTCTTTTGGTAGGTATTCTGGTAACCCTGCTGTATGTCAAACTGGTTAACTCCGGCAAGGTTACCATCAAGCTGCCGGATTCCGTACCGCCCAATGTCAGTGCATCGTTTGCCGTACTGTTCCCGGTTGCGATCTGTATTCTGGTCGTATCTGTAGTTGGCTTTATCTTCAACACGGTCATCGGCACCAATATCTTTGATCTCATGGCTGCCATCATGGAGCCTTTGAAAGCGATCATGACCGGTCTGCCAGGTTACCTGCTTGTCACGTTCCTGGCATTGCTTCTGTGGTTCTTTGGCATTCATGGTGACAATGTCATGTCTGCTGTCACAGCTGCCTTCTTTACCCAGGCAAGTGCTGAAAACCTGGCTATCTACAACCAGACAGGCATTCCTTATAAGGTAGCTTCGGTGGCCGCAACCTCTGGTTACAGCATCATCAGTAATGCATTCAATTCATCTTTCTATGCGGTCACAGGTTCCGGCCTGACCGGCGGCCTGGTCATTGCGATTATGCTGTTCTCCAAGAGAGATGATTACAAAGCCATTGCAAAGCTGGCCATTCCATGTGCCATCTTCGATATCAATGAACCGGTAATCTTCGGCATTCCGCTGGTCATGAATCCCCTGTTTGCCATTCCGTTCTTCATGGCACCAATTGCCTCGATTGTCATTGGCTATGTGCTGACAAAGATTGGCTTCTGCCCGATCATGGTTGTGGATGCGCCTTGGACCACACCGCCTGTATTGTTAGGATTCCTGTCCTCCGGCGGTAAGCTGACAGGTGCTTTGACACAGTTGATCTGTCTTGCGGCATCCGTAGTAATCTATTCACCGTTTGTCATTGCGGCAAATAAACAGCCGGCACAGGCAGCTGCATAAGCATAGATCCTACGATAAAGACGATTCCGTCCAGATGGATAGAATCGTCTTTTTCTTTTGATTCCAAAAAAGAAAAGCAGAGTTTATGCTCTGCTCATTCCATAATCATGCGATAGGCTTTGGCTACATAGTGAGGAACCTGCAGAGCACCATGACTGCAGAATTCCAAGGCGGCACAGTATTTGTCCGCAATGGTGATAATCATGCCTTCCTTTGTGGTCGGGCGTGATGTTCCATTTGGCCACATGTGGTGTACAATGCAGTCCTTTTCAATGTCGTTGAGCTTGAAATACTTTTCGGCATTCATCAAGGCAACGCGCGGATGTACAGAGCAGTGTCTGCCAGGCAGCGGTGTTCCCTTATGCCAGTCATATAAATAGAAGTCATGTAACATGGCGCCTCTGGCACAGCTGACATAATCCAGTCCGGCTTTTCTTGCCATAAGGTAGGAATACCATGCCACGTTCAGGCAGTGCTGATACCGTGATGTCGCATGATGCTGACGGCAGTGCATCAGTTCTCTGTACTCCTTTACTGCCGTTATATCTGCGACACTCTCTATAAACGTCAAAGCTTTTTCGTCATCTTCATCACAGAAGGTGCGTCTTGATCCCAATACTCTTGTCATTGACATGTAGAATAGTCACTTTGATTTGTGAATTCAAGTCATATGATGACAAGTTTGCACATAACTTTTGTAAAGTTATGCAATTGCCTCAGTCTTCCTTGTTTACGACGAAATCCAGCAGTGCCTGGGCACCTTTGTCAATACCATGGTTTCCCTTGTCAGGCAAACCAAGGCATGTGTAGACTTCACCAACCGGGATACCCTTTTCAAACAGTGCTGTAAACATCTTATCGATCAGCGGTCTGCAGATATCCTGTTCCTGCATGGGGCCAAACGGATTGGCAAAGAAGGTTGTGGACAGGCCTTTTTCCTGGGTTGTGCCAAGGGCAAAACGCTTACCCTGGATGAAGACATCTTCTGCTTCCTTTTCATTGGCAAATAAGTGCATGCCCCGCTTGTCATCATAGTTGTTGGCATAGACAAAGCAGTCAATCGGATGGTTCTTTGTGACTACTTTATACGGTGCTGCCGGCATGACGACCCGGGCATTCTTTTTATCGGGATTGAAGAAGATGGAGCGGTCAAGGTCTTTGTAGGCAGTTCCTTTATCAAGGTCATCCAGGCGGACAAAGGCACCGATTTCTGTGCCCTGTGCCCAGAGGTTTCCATCCTTGTCCATGTGAATGGTGCCCATATCATCAAAGACGGTTTCCTGATGATCGATCTGATCACTGGCAAGATTGCTCAATGCTTCAATCGTTTCACTCTTGCCGGCACCGGAATCGCCCATGAACATCAGACCTTTCTTTCTGCCATCTTTGAGATAGAGGTTGACCATGGCACCATGAATCGGCAGCCAGCCCCTTTCCATCATGGCAAGATTGTGCAGGGTCAGAATACTCTTCTTTGTATAGCCAAAGTAATCAATCTCCGGGGAAGCACTTGTCTTACCGATCCACATGTGATTGTCTTTGTCATGATAATAGACAGTATCTTTGGTGCCATCGGGATTGCCGAAGAACAGGATGGCATCTGGCTTTCTATTGCGGCAGTCTTCTTCCCTGGCCAGCTGGAACAGGCCGGAGGTAGCCACACAGGAACTCATTTCATCCCTGTGGAAATAGACAAAGATCAGCACTTCACCAACCAGTGCCGGGAAGCAGAACCAGTCATCATTACCCTTTTTGAAATCTTCAATCGGATTGTGATCACTCGGGGCAAAGGTGTTTGTGCGTTTGTTGGACTTTGTGTGGATGATCAATGGTGTACGGACCATGATGGTGTGGACAAAGTCAATGTCTGACAGTTCCTGATATTCCTTGGGGCAGTCCCAGGCGTATTTCTGCATCAGCAAAGAGGCATTTGTGCCTGCCTGAATCTGCCGGTAGACATTATCAGCACGGCCGGTGATCTTGGCTTCAACAGTACGGAAAAAGTTGCGGGCAACCTCATTGATCTGATTGTCCACATTCATGAATGCATTAGTCTGATACGAATCGGCGCGCTGTGCATACAGCACACTGAAGCGCTGCAGACTGTTCCAATAGCGGTATCCTTCCTCAATGACATCCTGCATGGTTTCCGGCAGTTCCAGATATGGCAGATCTACCTTGTTTACATTCATCAGCAGCAAAACATGCAGAACATTCTTCAGGTCTTTTTTTACCTGCTCACGGTCATTGGTATTCTTGTAAAGAAAAGACCGCAGGTCACGGCGGTGGCTGTCCAGGTATGTCAGATAATGATCCAGAAATTCATTGAATACCTGTGAATCCAGAAGCTGTGATGTTGAGGTGACAAAGTCTGCAGAATAGTTCAGAATCACCTCATTATCATGAAAATAGCATGACTCCTTCATAAATTACCTCCAGTGTCTATGATGAATCTGTCCCCATTGACCTAATGATGACCGATTTTCAGTTTTCTTTCAAGACTTTATAAATCTTTTCACAAGTCTTTCATACATTTTGTAACTTTTGTATTGACAGGCACACAAAAAGGCAGCCTATCAGCTGCCTGATTATCGATATTCATTGCACCAGATGATCATTGCGGAGCTGATGAACTTCATCCAGGCTCAATCCAGAATATCTGGCAATCATTTTATCTGGAAGGATGGCATCCTTTATCATCTTCTCAGCCGTCTGCAGGCTATGTTCTCTGGCACCTTCAACTTTACCTTCCGCTCTGCCCTCGGCCTTGCCTTTCTTAATACCATCCTCATACACAAGGTCACTGTAATTGCACATATTTTTCAGCTCCTTTCTGACATCATTGAGGATTATTCTGACAAGATCAGTTAAGCAGCTTCTTATGGAGCTGACGCACTTCTTCCAGACTCAATCCAGAATATTCAGCAATCATTTTATCTGGAAGGATGGCATCCTTTATCATCTTCTCAGCCATCTGCAGGCTATGTTCTCTGACACCTTCAACTTTACCTTCCGCTCTGCCCTCGGCTTTGCCCTCAGCCTTGCCCTCTGCCTTGCCTTTCTTAATACCATCCTCATACACAAGGTCACTGTAATTGCACATATTTCTCAGCTCCTTTCTGACATCATTATGATCTATGATACCGAATTGTGCCAGCCTTTTTATCTTCTCTTCAACACCACATTTGTCCTTGAAAATGATGTACAGAACATGCAGAAGTGCATTGTCACCATCGTACTTTTCATCACTGACCATGACCTCAACAATCATGGAAGGAAAAAGATCTGTCCGCCGCTTTCCGTTTCCTGTCATGAGCTCTCTGTTTCTTTTACATCTGATGATTGTATTGCCATATTTCTTTGGAGCGTTGAGATACAGCCAGATCCCCAGAACATGGTGCATCTTCCCGTATTCCTGCTTGGCAAGGGAAAACACGGATTCTGCCTGTGATGAAATCTGTCTGGCAATATAGAACTCCTCCCGGTACGAAGGTGGATATTTCTGATGAAACGTCTTCTGGATTTCAATGTTGATATTGATCGTGTTTTGATTCATGGTTTGTACATCAAACAGCAGGTCAAAAACAATCCTGCCTTCTGACGGTATAAAGTTATCCTCCTGCAGCAGTTTGACATGGCTGGTATAGCCGGGATGCACAGGCACTTTGGAAATGGAAAGATTCCAGATCTGGATGTCCTCTTTAGAAGAGAACCATTCCGGTGCCACGTTTTTCAACAACAATCCTGCAATCTGATCTAATGCCATGATCTTTTTAGCATGCAGGTCCAGCTGTTCTTTCTGATCGGCAAGGCTGATTGTGTTTTTGATCTGCATCACGGGTTTCCTCCTGCTTTTTCCAGATGAGATAGTATTTCTTTAATGGTATGTGTATCCAGGATCTCGGTAATGCCAAAGCATTTCCTTCCGGCATCCTTGATCGATGCGCCGATATGATAACCAGCCGCATCATCCAGAATCAGAAAGCGGTCATGGAAATCTGTCATTCTCTTGACGCAGAGCGGTGGATACTGCCGATTAAAGGCTTTGATATCCCGCTTAGTCAGCCGGGCGGATGGAAACGTATAGATTATCACATTCACATTCTTTGCCTTCTTGGCCAGAATATTCAGCGTGCCAGTATCTACATAACCGTCAATCAGAACAATTCTTTTCCTGGCTTTCTGCACAAGTGATATCAATAGTTGAAAGGCATCATAAATCTGGCCGCCAAAGAAGACCTTCTGCTGTGACGGTGAACGCTCATTCATACAGGAAGAGATTTCTGAAATCTTCTGCTCGACCTGGGTGTGCTGTGCAGCCAGTTTCATCTCCAAGGCCTGGATTCTTTCCAGCATGGCAGCATAATCAGCGATCATCCGCATGTTTTCATCAAAGGCTTTCAGAATCTGTACGGTCATTTCTGTATTCACGCTTCGATGCATCATTCCGCTCAATACGGATATCCCATGTCTGGTAAAGGCATATGGCAGTGCTCTGTATGTCTGATCTGTCTCTACATTCCATTTTTCCTGCAGCAGCTTGTATTCCTGTTTCGTTAAGCAAAAACAGAATCCTTGCGAAAAGACATCTTTGTGCCGCCTGACGGTGCTGCGGATGGCATACCTTTTCATCTCCAGAAAAAATGCCAGATCATAATCCAGTATGACCTGATGATCCCTGACAAGATAAAGATGTTTCCAAATGCAATGCGCACAGGCATATTTCTTACTCACGGCAGATCTCCCTGCTTCCTTATATCCGTCAAAGTGATTATTTCCCTTTGAAAATAAAATGAAATTTATCTCTTGCAATAATTGCCATAGTGTACTAATCTACTAGTGCACTAGTGAGGGAAACGTATGAAGTATGACACGAGTATGCCGATCTATCTGCAGGTTGTAAGACAAATTGAAAAGGAAATTGCCTCAGGCAGGCGTAAACCGGGTGAGAAGATGCCTTCTACACGGGATCTTGCCCTGGCCTTTCAGATCAATCCCAATACAGCCTCACGGGTATATCAGGTATTGGAAAGTGAACACATCTGTATGACGAAGCGCGGCCTTGGTACGTTTGTCTCTGAAGATGCGGACATGGTGAAAAATATCCGCAATCAGATGGCAAAGGAGTCCATTGCCGGTCTGATTTCAAGTCTGAAAGAGCTTGGCTACAGTGAAGAGGAAATGATCCAGATGATCAAGGAGAATTGGAAAGATGCTTGAAACAAAACATTTAACGAAGAAATTTCTGAATACAACGGCGCTGGATGATGTGTCGTTTACGATTGCACCGGGGAAGATTTATGCTCTGCTTGGTCCCAATGGATCCGGCAAGACAACCTGGATGAAGATTGCGGCTGGTTTAAGCAAGCCAACATCCGGTGAAGTGCTGTATGAAGGAGAACCGGTTGGTGTTTCCAGCCGGAAGGATATTGCCTACATGAGCACGGAATCCTTCTTCTATGACTGGATGAATGTACAGGATATACGTTCCTGGTTTGCGGACTTCTTTGATGATTTTGACGCAGCCCGCTTTGATGAATTGCTGCAGAAGATGGAACTGCCTGCTGATAAAAAGCTGAAGAATCTGTCATCCGGCATGCTGGCAAAGCTGAAAACAGCGGGTGTACTGTCCCGCCATGCAAAGGTATATCTGCTGGATGAGCCGCTCAATGGCATTGATCTGTTATCCCGTGATGCCATCATGGATACGATCATTTCTGCCTCTGCGCCGGATACAGCTATTGTTATCTCCAGCCATCTTGTCGAAGAGCTGGAACAGTATGTGACGGATGCCGTTTTTATCCACAATGGTCATTTGATCAAGACGGTTGATACCGAAGATGTACGCAGCGAAGCACATGATTCGCTGGCTGATCTGTACCGGGAAATCATGAAATAAGAAGGAGAAAAGACATGGGAAAACTGTTGAAATATGAATTCCGTAAAACGCGGAATCTGAAGCTGATCATTATTGTCATTGCCTGTTTGTTTGAGGCATTGTTTCTGGTCGGTCTGTTCCATGGCAATCCGGTGAAATATGACATGAACAGATCCTTGATCTTTGGCTCTATGGGGCTTGTCTTTACGACTGCCCTTGGCCTGATGATCATTGCCATCTACTCCACAATGATTCTGTACAAGGATCTCAATACCAAGCAGAGCTATATGCTGTTTCTGACACCTCACTCCTCCTGGGAGATCCTGGGTGCCAAAGTGATTGAAAACACGGTATCTTTCTTTGTCATGATTGCCTTCTTTGCCTTGCTGGCCATCATTGACCTCAAAGCAGCCGGTACCATCAGTCCGGATATTACCATTCAGGCCGTGATTTCCGCCTTTGATCTGAATAGCTTCCATATGCTTGACATTGTCAGATTCTGCCTGCTCAGCCTGCTGGAACTGCTCTCCTTCACCCTTGCTGCATTCTCTGCCGTCATTATTCAGGCCACGCTGTTCAATGGCAAAAAGTACGGCGGCTGGCTGGCCTTCCTGCTGTTCATTATCCTTGCCTGCCTGAATGCATGGATGACCATCAGAGTTGATACAAGCTATGCGGCCACTACCCTGTTATCTCTTGTCTGGGTGCTTGGTCTGTATGGGCTTGACGGATGGCTGATGCAGGACAAACTATCGGTATAAGCCTATGATCTTTCTGAATACCAAAAAGCACAGTGTCTCTGCCAATGGCAGAAACAGCCATCTGACTCCCAAGGAGTTTCAGATCCTGCACTTTCTGATGGACCATCCCGGCCATACCTTTTCTCCGGAGGAGATTTACCGCCATGCCTGGAACGAAGAACCGTTTGAGGTAAGGCCGATCATCTCTGTACATATCCGCCATATCCGTGAAAAGATTGAAGTCAATCCATCGCGTCCTGTCCATGTTAATTATGATATGGGTATGGGATATCGCTTTACAGCCTGAGGAAATCCTTGAGATTTCCTCTTTTTTTGTATTCAAAAAGCCAGTGTTTCCACTGGCTGATGATAAATATTTGTTTTCTATCAGTCCTTGAACAGATCGTAGACATCAGATACCGGTGTGTGGTTCTGAATGGAGTCAATTGTCTTGGCGATCATGTCAGCGACGGACAGAACATGGATCTTGGTTGTTCTGGCCTTCTGTTCCTCGCTCATCGGAATAGTATCTGTGATGACCATTTCCTTGATCGGAGAATTCTCGATCTTTTCAATGGCATCTCTGGAGAAGACACCATGTGTGATGCCGGTATAAATCTCCTTGGCACCATGATCTTTCAGAATCTGGCAGCCTGCTACCAGAGAACCGGCTGTATCGCAGATATCATCAACAACGATGCAGATCTTGCCATCAACGTCGCCAATGACATTCTGTGCTTCAACCATGTTTGGCTTCGGACGGCGCTTATCAATGATGGCAATCGGTGCATCCAGAATATCCGCAAGTCTTCTTGCTCTGGTGACACCGCCATGATCAGGCGATACAACGACCAGCTTGTCAGACGGCAGATTCTTCTCCTTGAAGTACTGGCCAATCATCGGTACAGCAGTCAGATCATCAATCGGAATATCGAAGAAGCCCTGGATCTGGGTTGCATGCAGGTCAAATACGACAACCCGGTCAGCACCAGCTACCTGCAGAAGATCTGCAACGAGCTTTGCTGTAATCGGCTGGCGGGGCTTTGCCTTGCGGTCCTGACGGGCATAGCCATAATACGGCATGATAACATTGATCTCACCGGCAGAAGCACGCTTGCAGGCATCGATGCATACAAGTACCTCCATCAGTCTCTCTGTTACCGGATTGCATGTACTCTGGACAATGAAGACAGATCTTCCGCGGACAGATTCCTGCGGTTCTACAAGAATCTCACCATCGGCGAAATGTTCCACCTTGATTTTGCCAAGCGGCAGGCCAAGATCCCGGCAAACATGCGCAGCGAGATCAGTGCTGGAAGTAAGAGCGAAAATGACAGTTTCCTTTACCATACTGGTTCCCTTCTATATCCTCACAAACAGGTAATATTATAAGCGCGATTATTCTTTCTGAACAGGGTAAGAATGCCCGGATTACAGGCCAATATGCCCATTTGTCATGACCGTACCCGGCGCAATGACACTGCCATCCGGGATGTTTGTGTTCCCATACAGGTATGTATTTGGATAAATGATGACATCATGGCCAATGGTCACATGCGGACCGATGTAGGTGTTCTTCGGATCTACAATTGTCACACCCGCCTGCATGTGGGCCAGGTTGATGCGCTGCTGCAGATAGAAAGAAGAGGCAGCCAGAGCAGGATTGTCATTGATGCCGGATACTTCCTGCCAGTCATCACATGCCACAGCCGTCACTTTCTTTCCCATCTTCTGCAGAATCTCGACAAGATCGGTCAGATAGTACTCATGCTGGGCATTGTTGTTATCCAGATGAGAAAGACCAGCAAACAGGCTCTGGGTATCAAAGGCATAAATGCCGGTGTTGACTTCCCTGACTTTTCTCTCTTCTTCACTGGCATCCTTGAATTCCACAATCTTTCTGACACTGCCATCTTCATTGCGGATGACTCTGCCATAAGCACCATTATCATCCGGAATGGCTGTCAGCACCGCCATCTGGGCGTCTTTGAGAGCCTCATACATATGGGCATACGTTTCCGGTCTGACACACGGACAGTCACCCGATGCCACCAGCGTGATGCCATCTTCCTTCTCAAGCTGACGGGCCTGCATGACCGCGTGGCCGGTACCAAGCTGCGGCTGCTGCACAGCAAACTCACATCTGCCTGCCATTGCCTTCTCAACTTCTTCATGGTGATAGCCGACAACCGTCACAATCCGCTGGGCACCGGCTGCCTGCAGGCTGTCAATAACCAGACCAAGCATCGGCTCGTGCAGAATCTCATGCAGCACCTTCGGCTTGTCTGACTTCATGCGGGTTCCCTTGCCCCCGGCCATAATAATTGCATTCTTCATATGTTTTTTGTGTCCTCCGCTGTTTCCGTGTCTATTATACCGCTGGCAATTGTCATCCATCTGAGAGATGGATGATGTATCATGAAAGCGGAGGAAATTGTTATGGACTATGAATCTGTCACGGCCATGCCTCATGCCCTGGGGCTTGCCCATGTAGACAATGACCGCCAGCTGGGCGGCTATGTAAACAAAGAGGGCAGAAAGATCCGGATGGACCGTCTGCTGCGCACTGCCAATCTGCATAATCTGCAGGATGATGACATCCAGCTGTTAACCGGCAAATATCATGTCAAGACGGTCATCGACTTCCGCACACGACTGGAAGCAGCCCAGAAGCCGGATGTGTCCATTCCCGGTGCTGACTATGTCTGGATTTCAGTCAATCCGGAGATTGCGGATGAAAAAAATCCTGCCGTTCATGCCAATGATGATGAGCTTTCCATGGTTATGGAGATGGTCAAGATGCCGTTTGATCTGTATGGCTTCTATATTGAGCTCATCAAGACCTTCCGGGCACAGCAGGGATATCGCCGTTTCTTTGACTATCTGCTGTCCAATCCGGATGGCTGTTCTGTATTGTGGCACTGCAATGCCGGCAAGGACCGCACAGGCATCGCTGCTGTCTTCCTGATGTCGGTCCTGGACTTTGACCGCGAGACCATGATGGAAGACTATCTTTTGACCAATGAATACCGGGCGGATCGGATTGAGTCCATGCTGGAAAAGGCACGTGAGCTCACAGATGATGATCGTATCATGACCGGCATCCGGTGCATGTTTGGTGTTGTACCGGACACCATGGAACAGATGATGGACTGGTGTGACAGAGAATATGGTTCTGTGAAGGGATTTGTCCAGAAAAAAATCAATCTCAGTGATGATGAGATTGATCGATTGAAGAAGATGTATCTGGAATAATCAGCGGGTGAGAATCCGTGTTCTTCTGACAAAATATTTACGCTCATACAGCAGCTGGCTGGCTTTTTCCAGCAGCGCATGGTCTTGGGTAATGCCAAAGACGGTGCTGCCTGAGCCTGACATCAATACCCCATCGAAGCCCAGTGCATGCAGGGCTTCTTTTACGCTGCGGATTTCCGGCACAAGCTGTACTGCCGCATCTTCCAGCGAATTGCCAAGCGATGAAATCACACCCTGGTAGTCATTTTCAATCAATGCCCTGCACATGGCCATGCAGTCAGGATGGATGGGATCTGTCTTGTCACTGAGGGCAAAGGCTTCCTTGGTGGAAACGCCGCGCTTTGGCTTGACCAGCAGGATTTCAAAGTCAGGATGGCATACAAAGGGTTCAATGATTTCACCGATGCCCTGTACAAAGGCGGGCTGGTTGATCAGGCAGAATGGCACATCGGCACCGACTTCCTTGCCTGCTTCGATCATTTCCTGACGGCTCATATGCAGATTTAACATCCGGTTGATCATGCGGATGGCAGCCGCTGCATCCGCACTGCCCCCGGCCAGTCCGGCCCGGGTGGGAATATGCTTGTTCAGCGTGCAGGCAAAGTTTTCCCGGAAGCCATAGCGGTCACGCAGCACACGGATGGCCTTGATCACTGTGTTTTTCTCATTGACCGGCAGAAAGCTGCGGTTGTTGGAAAGGGTTGTTTCACTGGATACTTCCATTTCCAGAACATCATAGAAGTCAATCGGCACCATGATCATTTCCAGATCATGATAGCCGTCTGCTCTTGTATCCTTGATATTCAGACACAGGTTGATTTTTGCATAAGCACGTTCTCTCATAGGCATTCATACAGCTTTCTTAACTGTTCTGTACTCAGCTCCTGCGCTCTTGTACGCTGGTCAACACCTGCTTTGGCAAGCACGGCAAGGGCCTGCTCACCGGAGCCAAGATAGTCTCTGAGATTATTGTAAACCGTCTTTCTTCTCTGGCGGAAACAGGCTTTGACAAAGGTGAAGAAATTCTGCAGATCCTGGCTGTCCATGGTCTGTTCAGAGTGTCGGGCAAACTGGATAATCACACTGTCCACATTCGGACTGGGATTGAAGGATCTGGCCGGTACGTTGAACAGCTTTTTCACATCATACAATGTCTGTGCCTCTACACTCAATGCGCCATAGTCAGCCGTATTGACAGCAGCCGCAAAGCGTTCTCCGACTTCCTTCTGCACCATGACTGTGATATAGGGAATATCCGGTGCTTCTTCAAACAGGCGGAATAATACCGGTGTGGTGATGTAATATGGCAGATTGGCACAGACGGAAACGCTGCCATACTTTGCTTTGAGCTCATCCACCTTGGCGCGCAGATCGCAGGTAAGAAAGTCCTGCCAGATGATTTCGATGTTATCGTAAGGAGAAAGGGTATCTGCCAGAACTTTCTCCAGGTCATGGTCGACTTCGTAGGCGGTGACGTGTTTTGCCACACGGGCCAGCTGTTCGGTAAGGGAGCCGATGCCTGGTCCGATTTCAATCACCGCATCACTGGCATGGGCTTCCTGGGCACAGCGCTCCACAAGCATGGGATCCACCAGAAAGTTCTGTCCATAGCCCTTCTTTGCATGCAGGCCATAGTCGGCAAGAATCTGTTTCGTCCGGGATGGTGTCGCAATCCACTTTGTCATTTCACTGCCTCCTGGAGTTCTTCTTTGGTAATGCCAAGGGCATTCAGCCTTGCCAGCATTGTTTTTGCATTGCCATTGCCAAGGTGATACTTCTGACCGATCCATTCTCTTTTCTCTGCACTGTCAGGATGTCCTGACAAACCCAGAGCATACATATCCTGCATGGTCAGATGGTTTTCTTCTGTAAAGGTAATCAGATTGTTCAATGCTTCCTGGATGGTTTTATCATCCGCATGTTCCACCCCGACTTTATGATCCGTATGGGCATGGGCCTTATCCACAAAGGCGTTCTTACAGCCTGGCACAGCATCGTTGACTGCCTTACGGATGCGGTTGCCGGGGGAATCCGGGTCGGTCATCACAATCACACCGCGCGTCCTGGCAGCACGCTTGATAAAGCGCAGCGTCCAATCAGACAGACATGTACCATGGGTTTCTACCGTATCACAGTCATACAGCTGTTTCAGTCTGGCTGTATCATGGTGTCCCTCCACCACAATCAGCTCTTTGATCCGTTTCTTCTCAGCCATGGAGGTACCTTTCATAGTTGGCCATCACCACTTCAGACATATGTTCTGGTGTTTCGTTTCTGACAGCTGCCATTTTGGCAAGGACATAGGGAATGTTGGCAGGCTCATTGCGGGTTCCCCGCACTGGTTCCGGTGCCATATATGGACAGTCGGTTTCGGTTAACAGCCACTTTTCATCTACAGTTTCCACTACTTCTACGGAATGTCTGGCATTCTTGAAGGTCAGGGCACCGCCCAAAGCAAGATAGAAGCCGAGTTTGGTAAACTCTTTTGCCATTTCCTTTGTGCCGGAGAAACAGTGCAGCAGTCCTCTTGGATGAACCTGTTTCATCAGATCATAGGTATCCTGGATGGCATCACGGGCATGGACTGCCACCGGTTTATCCAGCTTTTTGGCAAGTTCCATCTGTCTGACAAAGAGATCTCTCTGTAGTTGCCGTAAGCCGGGATCCTTAACCCAGTGGTATTCCAGGCCCATTTCCCCAAGCACACTGACCTGTGGCAGAGCCGCATCTTTTTCAAACTGTGCATAGTCTTTGTCGGTGATCTTGTCAGCGTCTTCGGGAAAGATAGCTGTGGCTACCTGATAGCGTTCTGGATCTTTGCTGGCAAAGTCGATAGCCTGCATCGTCTCTTCATGTTTTAATGTGATGATCAGCGTCTTGGTGATACCGGCATTCTCTGCCCTTTGAATCACATCGTGAAAATCATCATGAAATGCCTCATCAAACAGATGGGCATGTGTATCAACATACTGCATCTTACTTACCCAGGCAGAAGCGGCTGAATATTTCATCCAGCAGATCTTCCCTGCCTGCCTTTCCTGTCATTTCTCTTAAGTCGGTCCATGCCTTCTGCAGATCAATCGTCACAAGATCCAGCTCCATGCCCGCTTCCAAAGAGGCAATGGCATCTTTGACAGAATTGCGTGCGGCAATGGCAAGACCGATCTGACGTTCATTGTTCAAAGTATCAGTATCTGCCGCCAGCAGTTCCTTTTCATACTTTTTCTCAATGGCATTCTTCAAAGCCTGTACGTCGCCCTTCGCAGCACAGATACAAAGCTTTCCTGGTACTTCCTGCAGGTCTTTCTTGTTGTAGACAACGATTCTGTTTTTATCTTTGGTCAGATCCAGCAGTTTCTGATCCTCATCATCCTGATGGGCGGCATCAATGACGACAATGACCAGCTGTGCCTTATCCAGAGCTTCCATGGTCTTGGCCATGCCGATCTGCTCTATCTTATTGCTGGAATCATGCAACCCGGCCGTATCAATCAGGTTCAGGGTGACATTGCCTACTCTTACACTGCCTTCGACAAGATCACGGGTGGTGCCGGCCACATCTGTCACAATGGCCTTGTCTTCTTCCAGCAGGGCATTGAGAAGGGATGACTTGCCGACATTGGGCTTACCAAGAATCACGGTATCAATGCCCTCTTTGATCAGGACGGCATCCTGGGCTGTTTCAATGATCTGATCAATCTGTTTCACCCATTGTTTTGCCTTGGGCAGGATTTCATCTTCGGTGAGTACATGGACATCGTCATACTCAGGATAGTCGATGTTGACTTCAATGTTGGAGATGATCTGAGTCAGGTCTTCTTCCAGCGGTGCCAGCAGTTTCTGCACAGATCCCTTGATGGCATGAACAGCACTTCTGGCATTGACCTTGTCACGGGAACGGATGAGATCATTGACGGCCTCGGCCTGGGTGAGGTCCATTTTGCCATTGAGGAAAGCACGTTCCGTGAATTCACCGCGTCTTGCCATGCGTACACCTGTTCCCAGTACAATTGAGAGAATCCGGCGGGTGATGTATAAACCGCCATGGCAGGATAGTTCCACCACATCTTCACCGGTATAGGACTTTGGTGCTTTGAATAAAGAGACAAGCACTTCATCCACCGGTTCACTGCCATCATAGACCGTCGCAAAGTGGATGGTGTAGCCAGCTGCTTTGGAAAAATCCTTATGCGTGATCTTTCCAGCTGCGGATATCGCATTTTCACCTGAAATGCGAATGATTGAAACTGCCCCCATGGCATTGGCTGTGGCAATGGCCGCAATGGTATCTTCCATGTCTGTCTCCCTTCATTTCCTTATTAGTATACCTTCCCTTTGTTCTTTCCGCACACCGCACCATTTGCATTCGGCGCCATCTCAGCTACACTAGGGCTATGACACAGAGTCTGATTGAAAAGGAAGCGCTGCAAAAAGCAATGATGCAGTGCGGCATGAAAGAGATGCGCCCTGTTCAGCAGGAATGCATTCCGTTATTAAAGCAGGGAAGGAATCTCTATTGCCAGGCCCATACCGGAGCAGGCAAGACAGCCGCATATCTGTTACCGGCATTGGATAAAATCCAGGAAAACAGGCTGACACAGGTTCTGATTCTGGCCCCGACCAGGGAGCTGGCTATGCAGATTGAAAAGAATGCGCAGCGTCTGTCTGTCTTTACCCGGATTCATACGGTCTGCCTGATTGGCGGCATGCCCATTGAAAAGCAGGAAAATCTGTTGAAACAAGGGGCAGAGCTTGTCATCGGCACACCGGGCAGACTGCTGGATCTGATCCATCAGGATAAGCTTGATCTTAGCAATGTCATATTCACCATCATTGATGAAGCAGATATGATGGCTGGCACCGGCCAGAATGAAGAGACAAATCAGATTCTTTCGATGGTAAATGGACAAAGGGCTGTCTTTTCAGCAACCCTGCATGAGGATGTCAAAGCCTATCTGCCCCAACCATATGAACAGGTCATCCTGGATGATGCCTCTCTCAGCCATAACATCAAACCATATTACATCGCATCACAGAACAAGAAGGAAACACTGCTGGACCTGCTGCAGAAAGAAAAGATCGAGCAGGCAATCATCTTTGTGAATCACCGTTCGGATGCGAACAATCTCAGTGATATCCTGTCTCATCACAATATTCTTTGTTCTGCTTTTTCGGCCTACTTTGATGAGGCAAAGCGCCTGTCCATTCTGGATCATTTTCAGAAAGGTGAAATCCGGGTGTTATGTGCCACCGATGCGGCGGCCAGAGGTCTGGATCTGACCAGTATTTCCATGGTCATTCACTATGACCTGCCTGCCGATATGGATACCTTCCTGCACAGATCCGGAAGATCCGGCCATCAGGAACAATCCGGTATGACGATTGCCCTGCTTGACACAGAAGATCAGAATTCAGATATCGGAAAGGAAATCATGGCGATGGCAGAGCCATACCCATGGCAGAACAATGAAGAAAATGATCTGTCCGTTCCGATTGAAAAAGAGAAAACAGATACCCCGGATGCCACAGAAATACAGCTGTCACTTGGCAAGAAGGATGGAATGCGCCTCAAGGATGTGATTGGTGCCCTTTGTGCAAGGATTCCGTTTGAAAAGATCGGCAGAGTGCAGCTTCAGGATCATTACTGTACCGTGGTCTTGTTTATGACAAAGGAAGCGGCATTGACGCAGCTGGAGAATCTGACCATCAAGAAAAAGAAGGTCAGAGTGCAGATCCGCCGGAAAAGCTCGCTGGCATAAGTGCAATCTGTCCTTCTTCCATCATCTTCAATACATCATACAGACTGTTCACAACTGCATAAGCACGGGATTTATCAATCTCTGTGGCAGGATTGATGCTTGGCACCATGATCACATCGATGCCTGCCCGATGAGCTGCCTCCACGCCATAACATGTATCTTCCAGCACCAGAACATCTTCTGGTGCTGTTTTTGTTCTGGCAAGAAGGGTCTGGTAAACCTCCGGATCCGGTTTTCTCTTCTTTACTTCATCCCCGCATACAATGCAGGAAAAATACGGAAACAGATTCATGCGTTCAAAGCGTTCTTTTGTTTTGATGCGGGAAGTCGCTGTACCAACAGCCATGGGGATATTTCTGTCTTTGAGATATGTCAGAAGCTCCTGTGCACCAGGCATCAGGGCAAGATCCCGGTCCATCTGCACATCACCAAGGGCAAAGACATCATCCCGCAGCTTGTTAATCTCAGCCGCAGAAAGATCAGGCAGCTGCTTATGCAGCATATTCATGACCATATCGCCATTGGTGCCAACCGCAAGATGAAACAATGGTCCAAAAGCAGGCACATTGTCCTTCTCTCCTACTTCATTCCAGATCTTCTGCCAGATAAACTCCGTATTCAGCAGTAAACCATCCACATCAAAGATCACAAGCTTCTTCATAGATGTCTCTCATCCCTTCTCTACAGCCCTGCTATCTTATCAGGTTTACCGGACTTTTCCACTACAGAGACCAAAGTCAGAAAAAGCAGGATCCATCGGATGTTATCAGGATTCTGCTTCAAAACGATTCTGACTTGTTATTGCAAAGGGTAAGTACTTCATCTGCCAGTCTTTCTTTTACAGCAGGATGATGGGAGGCAATGATCAGTGTTTTGCCAGCAGATTTCATCTCTTTCAGAAATGCCATCAGGTTTTCGGCATTCTTCTGATCCAGTCCGGCAAAGGGTTCATCCAGGATCAACACCTCTGGATTCAATGCCATCACAGCAGCCAGTGCCACCCTTTTCTTCTGACCGCCGCTGAGATGATAGGGAGCCTTATCTCTGTAAGCGGACAGATGAAACAGATTCATGCAGTCTTCAACTCTTGTTTGTACCTCTGTTTCCTTCAGTCCCATCTGTCTTGGCCCAAAAGCAATCTCATCATACACACTGGCATTGAATAATATCAGATCCGGATTCTGAAACAGATAGCCGATTCTTTTATGGAACAGCTTGGCATTCTGATTGTTTTTCAGATAGTTTCTGTCAATCTGTATGCCATCAAACAAATATCTCCCACTCTGTGGAAACGAAAGACCATTGAGAATGCGGAATAAAGTTGTTTTGCCGGCACCATTCTCCCCTTCCACCACCAGACATTTTCCTTTGGCAAGCGAAAAGCTGAGATGATCCAGCACCGGTGGTTCATCCTCACCATAGGCAAATGTAATATCTTTTAATGTGATCAGATCCATGTCACAGTCCATTATAGTCATCTGTAAAGCCGCGGCACTGCATGGCTTCATACATCTGCCGGTTCATTTCAGAGCCCCGCACAAAGGTCACGCCCATGACGCCGCCAATGGAATTGTATTTCTTATGGTTTCTGCCAACGGAGCGCACTTGCACTGCTGTCAGCAGATCCCTCATAAGGCTGCCCAGCAGGACAATGTATTTCAATGCCATATCCAAGGTAAACACAAATAAGGATGGCAGATGGATCTGTTTCAGGGCCATGGTGATATGGTTCCATTGGGTTGTGTGATTGAAAATAGATAGACAGACAATGCTCAGAAAGACGTTTGAGACAATGAAA
The DNA here is from genome assembly GCF_036453465.1 of Lactimicrobium sp. Taxonomy (NCBI): domain Bacteria; kingdom Bacillati; phylum Bacillota; class Erysipelotrichia; order Erysipelotrichales; family Erysipelotrichaceae; genus Lactimicrobium; species Lactimicrobium sp. The sequence goes on along the minus strand of NZ_JAZHUW010000002.1, from coordinate 25,862 downwards.
AGATCATTGTGGATCAATGCGGGATGGGTGATCATCGCTGGCAGTAAGATCAGAAATGCTAATAACGATGCCTTTAATCCCGCTTTGATGATCGGCAGGATATCCCTGGCAGGCCATGTGCACAGGTACAGCAGTACAATTGCTGCACAAGCCATCACAAACAGTCTGTTCTGAGAGATGGAAATGCAAAGAATCATCGCAAACAACAGACAAAGCTTTAAAACAGGCGGCATCGTCCGCCCTTTTTCATGGCCGCGCTGCACACGTATCTTTGCCATAGCACTGCCAATGGCTTTGATGGTGGAAAGGACAAACGGATTTCGATCCTTTTCAGGATGATAATCATCCTCTTCTTTCATCCATTCAGGCAGCATATTTTCCTTTCCTTGCAAGCGAAAGCAGCTTGAAGATGATGATCAGAAGTGCCACGCCAATGATGGCAGACAGAATATAGGCAGCAATCTCATTCATGTCATCAATGGCATAATCAGAGATCAAAGCAGATAATGTCCAGCCGTTTTTCAGCCCGGCAGGCACATAGCCCAGTGCCTTGCCATTGGTGGCAATGGAGGCAATTTCATCGGCACCCCATTCTCCCCAGGCAGTGCCTGCTGCCAAAAGGCCAAGCGGTGTGGCCGCAATCAGTGCGGCAAGCAATGCAAACACAGGCAGATGTCTTTTGTTTTCTGTCTGTACGTTACTGCTGTCAAACAGAAGATCCGGTGATGTCTTTTTCACAAAGGCAAACACAGCCACAGTAAAGATGGCTTCGACAACACCCGCCACAAGCAGATGAGGAATCATCATAGCTGGAATGGAAACAGAGAGTCCATAGGGACAGTACAGGGCATTGCCGGCAGAATCTTTAAATAATAATGGTTGGATACCGAATTCAATGGCTGCACACAATGCAGCAAGATTGATACCAATGTAGGAGGCAATTGCCGCCGATACATAACCAGCTCCTTTGTGCCTTGTGCCGGCAGCCTTTAAGATCAGCTTGTAAATGCCATAGCCGGCATAGGGCAGTACAAAGGCCATGTTAAAACAATTGGCGCCAAAGGACAAAATGCCGCCATCACCAAAGATCACTGCCTGTAACAGCAGTGCAATTGATACAGCGATACAGGCCGCATCCGGTCCAAACAGGATGGCAATCAAGGTACCGCCAACGGCATGTCCGGTAGTACCACCAGGCAGCGGGACATTGAACATCATGCCAAGGAAGGAAAAAGCTGCGCCAACACCAAGATACGGCATCTTCTCCTTTGGCAGATCATGATTTACTTTCTTCACAGCATGAACCCATACCGGGACCATAGCTGCCCCCATCACAGCACAGGTGGCTGGTGAAAGATAATTCTCAGGAATATGCATGGTATTCTCTCCCCATAAAATCAATTCATTGATTTCATTCTACGGAATCGAGAATCCCTTCACAAGCCCGTTGGGGGTTATTACATATACTTCGAAATTGCTTTCTTGAACTCTTCCAGTGTTTCCATATCCCCATCCTCAACGGCATGGGTAATACAATGGGTCAGATGTTCATTGATGATCTCTTTGCCAAGACTGTGCAAAGCAGACTCCACCGCTGCCAACTGCATCAGAACCTCAGCACAATCCTCATCATTTTCGATCATTGTCTTCACATGAGACAGATGACCAGATGCTTTGGCAAGACGGTTCAGCTGCTTTTTCTTTTCCTCCACAGAATGATAGTGGCCATGTGTATGATGATGTTCATCATCCTGATGATTTTTCATATTGTCTGTCTGTACCTTATTCATACCTATAAGTTTATACAATGAAATGTATCTTTCTCATCCATCAGAATACAGTATTTGTAGCAATCCAAGGATATTTCACTACATATGAAAGTAATGAAAAAAGCAGGATTCATCAGGTATTATGATGATTCTGCTTCAAAACAATTTCATTTTTATGATTGATGATCATCGCTGTTTTTCCTGATCTGGGATTCCGGTACAGATGATCCACAAATCTGACAACGATTCTTACATTCCTCATCTTTTTGTCCGCCAGCATTCTGCCAACCTGGCGATTTACTTCATATGTCACTTCCTGATGATCTCTGTCTGTCAGGCAGTATACGGTCAGTTCATCTTTTCCTGTTTTCTCATACTGATAGGCAGAGACACCTTCCACATATAAGTCATCCAGCAGTAATGGATGCAGGAAATCCTGTTTGCCTTCTTCGTTGTCATACCAGAGCGTATCTTCCACTCGACCGGCAATGCCATCGATATGGGTGAATGGCAGAATACCATGATCATGTTTATCAAAGTGGATCATGATGTCATTCATCTGATAGCGGATCAAGGGAAATTCCGGATTATGCAGGGTGGTCAGAATCAACCTGTGTTTGTCATCTTCTTCAACATAATTCAGATCATCAAACAAATACATGCCGTCATACCAGCTGCTGCCAGCTCCGATCAGAATGGATTCTGAGCTGCCATAGTAGTCGATCACATCCGCATGGAAGGCATCAGATAAATCCTTCATCTGTGCTCTGTTAACCGGTTCACCGCCAATGATGATCTTTTTTGGTGAAAGATGGATTCTGCCTTCTTTCTGCAGCTTCAACAGGATTGCCACACACGATGGATAGCCTGAAAGAAACTGCGGCTGGAAATCACCGATCTTTCTGACCCATTCTTCCAATGGATCCGAAGCTTTCACGACAATGCAATTAACATGATATTTCTTCAAGCCGCTTGTCAGCAGCAATGTACTGGCATAGCCGGATCCAACCGATGCGGCATGAATATTCTTGATTGGCAGATCCGACCACATGATCCGGTTCATCCCGCCTCTATTTACCAGTCGAACAAAGTTAGCCTCAATAGCCGTTAACATTCCTCTTCCATATACATATGGGGTGGGCGTTCCGGTAGAGCCGGAAGAGTGAATCACCATAGCACCATGGGATGCTTTCCACCCATCTGCTGTATGATAGACCGGGATTGTGGCAATCTGCTCAAAATGATTAATCACATCCTGTTTGGCAATAACTGGCACATCATTTGGATCAATCTCAAAAAGATCCTCTCTCTTCAAACCGGCTTTGGTATACAGATCATGATAAAACACAGAATGATCATAGGCATGCACAAGTACATGATGAAAGCCATCCAGGCTGTCTTTCTGGATTTCATCGAATGAAGCAAGAGAATTCTGCCAGTATTTCCGGCTTTCTTTTACCAGTGTAATCAGTGACATGTTACCCACAGTATATCAGCAGGAGATATTTCAATTTGATCATTTTTAAGAATTTGATCAAATTGAAAACAGAATGATCAAATTAGAATCACTGATCATCACGCATGCAATTTCATATTGTTTTTACCTGCCGTAAACATCACAGGCATAAAATAGATATGAGGACTGACGATGAACACAATACAACAAGATGCACAGGCAGTGATACAGAAAGCACTGCATGATACCCAGCCGGACCAGGCTGTCATTACGGCATTAACAAAGATGCCGGAAGTAAAAGGAAAGATATATCTTGTGGCCATTGGCAAAGCTGCCTGGACAATGGCAGATGCGGCTGAAAAACAGCTTGGTGAGAAACTCTGTAAAGGTATCTGTATCACCAAGTACGGCCATGTCAGAGGAGATATTCCCCATGTGAAATGCCTGGAGGCAGGCCATCCTGTACCGGATCAGAACAGTATCTTTGCGGCCAGAAAGGCAGAGAAAATCGTAAGCAATCTGTGTGAAGACGATCTTGTACTTTTTTGTATCTCCGGAGGAGGCAGTGCCCTGTTTGAAGATTCCATCATTCCACTGCCTGAACTGCAGGATATTACAAATCAATTGCTGGCCTGCGGGGCTGATATCCAGGAGATCAATATCATCCGCAAGCGGCTTTCTCATGTCAAAGCAGGCCGATTCGGCCAGCTTTGTTCCCCTGCCCATGTCTATGCCATTATCCTGTCAGATATTATTGGCGATCCCCTGGATGCCATTGCGTCTGGCCCAGCTGCGGTGGATCCCCATACAAGCCAGGATGCGATGGCAATTGTCAACAAATACCATCTCACCCTGTCAGATGAGGCACTTGCTGCACTGAAACAAGAAATACCAAAAGCACTGCCCAATGTGGAAAGCATCGTCACTGGCAGTGTTAAACAATTATGTCAAAGTGCAGAAGAAGAATGCAGAAGACTTGGCTATACCCCTGTCTATCTGACATCCTCGTTGGACTGTGAGGCAAAGGAAGCAGGTAGATTCCTGTCTGCCATTGGACGTGATCATCAGGATGTCACTGTTTCAACGGCCTGGATTCTGGGCGGGGAAACCGTTGTTCATCTGACCGGCAGCGGTATGGGAGGCAGAAACCAGGAGCTTGCTTTAGCTGCAGCAGAAGGATTATCTGCCTGCCATGATACCTGTGTTTTCTCCATTGGTTCTGATGGCACGGACGGGCCAAGCGATGCGGCTGGCGGCATGGTGGATGAGCATACAAAACAACAATTAGAAAAGAAAGGCATATCCATTCCTGCTGTTCTTTCTGACAATGACAGCTATCATGCCTTACAGGCTGTGAATGCTTTGATCAAGACAGGTCCTACCGGCACCAATGTCAATGATCTGACTGTCCTGTTAATCAAACGCAGCTAAAGGTATCTCTTTTTACGGCTATCGTTCATGCAGAACAGGAGCAGGGAAATAGCCAGTATGATCAGTACATAACATAAGGATGTCTGCAGGGATATTGTGCCATTGCCGATATCCAGTATGACGCCAAAGCTTTTCTGCCAGGAAAGCAGTGCCTGCTTCCCTGCCTGTTTGAAGCAGATGTCTGCGGCATCCTTTGTCAGGATCTGCCTGAAGATTGCGGCAATATGCATGAATGGCAGACCCTGGATGAGTCTGGCAACAGAAGATGGCAGAGATCCCAGCGGTACATACAAACCAGTCAGGAAACCGATGATGGTGCCAATGACCAGACTGACAGAAGAAAAGGCACTGCTTGTTTTCAGAAAAGATACAATCAGTCCCATCAATGCTGCATTCATCAATGAGGAAAGGCAGATGAACAGGATGGTTTCCAGCATCTGTACGATGGTAAAGCAGTATCCGGTTTTGATGACGATAAATAATGCGTAAAACAGTGCCGCAAGCAGACTGATCGTGGTTCCAATGAAGAAGGCTGATAACAGGCTGGCAGCAGGATACTGCCATTTTTTTAATGGTGAGCTGGCAAAATCCATCCTGATTCTGTTTTCAGTATCTTTGACCATGGTGCCATAGGCACCAAGTGTGCTAGTGGCAGTTGTTATGGAAAGAAGCCCAGCCAGAATCCAACTGTTGACAAGATAGGAGATATCCTTTTCTGCCAGCATGCCTTCAGCACTGTCCTGGATGATCTTAACCTGCATGTCTGCCAGAAACAGAATATACAGGACAATGACAATCAGTACAGCCAGCACAGAAAAAAAGACGGCAGTATGATCACGGAAATAGAGTTTCAGATTCCGGGAAATCAGACTTCTGACGGCTTTCATCCTGCCATCTCCTTCTTTTCAGCTTCTTTGATAACAGTCAGAAACACATCATCCATTGTGCCTTTCTTCATCTCAAACACAGGTGTGTGTCCTTCGGCTTCAATCAGATGCAGAATATTCATTGCCTGTCTTGGCTTTCTGATCTGTACCTCACATGTATCATTCTTTGTTTCAAACGGCATCTGGTTGGCCTGCAGATAGCACAGCACTTCTTCATCCGGATGATAGATGCGTAACAGATCATGTAAATATTTCTCACGCAGTGCATCCGGTGTACCCTGTGCTGCTATCCTGCCCTTATCAATGATGACAATATGATCTGCCCCAGCCGCTTCTTCCATATAATGTGTCGTCAGAAAGACAGTCAGCCCCTCTTTTTTCTGCATGGAGGATATTGCTTCCCAGATCTGCTGGCGGGACTGTGGATCCAGTCCTGTCGTCGGCTCATCCAGAAACAACAAATCCGGTTTCTGCAGCAGAGCTCTGGCAATATCTGCCCTTCTTTTCTGACCGCCGGAAAGCATGCCATAGCGCTGAAACAGATAATCAGAACAGCCGGTGATTCTGGCCGCATACAGGATTCTTTCTTCCAGCTCATCTGTGGACAGATGATAGAAAGATCCTCTTACCTGCAGATTTTCTTTTACCGTCAGAAGATGATCCAGCACACTGTTCTGGAAGACAACGCCGATCTTTGAACGGATCACTGCATCCTCTTTGCCCAGAATGAATCCATCTATCAGCACACTGCCGTCATCCGGCTTCATCAAGGTGCTGAGAATATTGATTGTTGTCGATTTACCGGCACCATTGGTGCCAAGAAAAGCAAACAGACTGCCTCTTTCTACTGTAAAGGAAATATCTCTGACTGCCTGCAGAGATCCATAGTTTTTCACAAGATGGCTGACTTCCAGAATAGTATCCATTGTGTCCCTCTTTCATCCGCAATGTTTCTGCCTGTTTCTGATCATATGCCATCTTCGTAAAATCCCCTGCAGGATAAACATCTATCCAGGTAAAAGATGCACAATGTATCGTTGATCAACATCATGAATCATCTGCTGATCTATCAGAACACCATCATTTATGCTGCGATCATTATCAATCATGAATCGTCACATTCGTGATGCAGATGATTATTCTGACATTAAACAGATTATTCAACTTCTGAAAGAAATTGCAGGGAATATTAGAAATCAGATGCCATAGAGTAAATGTAAGCTGCCAGAACAAAGAAATTTGAAACATTCTGTTTCAGAAGTTCTTGTATACTTTCGTGCTAATATTAATAATGAAATTAGCACGAAAGTTGGTGATATCTATGAAATCAATTGAGCAGCTTGTTGATTCATCTGGAATTATCTTAACCAGGAATGCACTGGAATCAGGAATCAGTAAGCACGATCTATACTCTTTCCTGAAACAGAACTCCTTTGAAAAGGCAGCGCAGGGAATATATGTGTCACCTGCTGCGTGGGCTGATGATCTTTATGTTTTGTCTCTGCGCTGTCCGAAAGGTGTTATTTCTCATGATGAAGCACTGTACCATTATGGCCTGATCGACAGAGAGCCATCACAGAGAACAATGACTGTATATACAGGGTACAGCACTTCCAGACTTGTAAAGGACGGAGTCAAACTTTTTACAGTAAAAAAAGAGCTTTTGAATTTAGGAAAGATCATTGTCCCTACATCATTTGGCCATGAGATCCCAATGTACGATATAGACCGAACCATTTGTGATCTGATACGAAACAGGAATTGGTTTGAAATTCAGGATTATCAGACAGCTCTGCAGTCTTACACCAGAAATCAGAACAAAGATCTTTACAAGTTAATGAAATATGCAAAGGCATTTCACGTTGATGCAAAAGTAAGAGAGTATATGGAGGTAATGCTATAAATGTTATCGCAGGCACAGCTGAAAGCCAAAATCAAAAGACTTGCCAAAGACAATCATGCGGATGCGAGAATTCTGATGCGCCTATATATGATGGAGCGCTTCCTTGAGAGAATATCTCAATCATCTTATGCAGAAAACTTTGTTATTAAAGGTGGAATTCTGGTCACGTCGATGGTGGGAATCGCTCAGCGATCAACAATGGATATTGACACCTCAATCCGTAATGTAACTTTATCTGAGGAAGATGTACTTCAGATTGCAAAAGAAATAAGTGCAATTGATCTGGGTGACGGTGTTACATTCGAGATCAAGCGTACAGAGAAAATTATGGATGACATGGAATATCCTGGAATTCGGCTTTCGATAAATGCACTTTCTGAAGAAATGATCACACCGATAAAAATTGATATATCCACTGGGGATGCTATTACGCCAGGTGCAATAGAGTATCAATACAGATTGTTATTAGAAAACCGTTCTATTCGTCTTTTATCTTACAATCTGGAAACCATCCTCGGTGAAAAACTTCAGACAATCCTTTCACGTGGAGTGTTAAATACCAGGATGAGAGATTATTACGATATTTATACATTACTGCTTCGTTTTCAAAATGGTCTGGATACCTATGTTTTTGCAGAAGCTTTTATTTCAACTTGCAGAAAACGCGGAACTGCAAGCCTTATCCGTGACAGGCAAAATATCATCTCTGCTATTGCCGTAGATGAAAATCTCAGAAGATTATGGAAGGCTTACTGCAGGAAGTATTCCTATGCTGCAAATATTTCCTATGAGGATATTTTAGGGAGTATAAGAAAGCTGTCTGAACTTCTACCATCCGCAAATTCCGATATATCAATCTAATAAACATCTTCAACCACTCTCCTTACACCCGACAAGCTGAAGGAAAACAATACATATAGTCTAAAAAGATCAGGTTCCTGTTGTCTGCAGAAATCTGATCTTTGTTCTCATTACAAGGATGAAAGCCTGCCTTCTTCCAGAATAGTGATAGTCTTTCCATCACGTGCAATCATCTTTTCATCTTCCAGATATTTCAACTTTCTGGAAAGTGTTTCCGGTGTTGTGCCAAGATACATTGCCAGATCCTTCATCTTTACTGGCAGGATGAAGAAATCTGTCTTTTTCTGTCTGGCCAGATCCAGAAGATAGGCACCCAGTCTTTCCTCAACTCTTTCCAGACTCAGTATCTGTGTCTGCTTTTCAAGCTGCACCATCTTCTGGCCGCTGAGCTCAACCAGCTTCAATGCAATCTTTGGATTCTTCATCATCACCTGATCAAAGGCACTTTTGCTCAATGAGCAAATCTCAGTATCTTCCAGTGCTTCGCCATACAGATTTTCATTCTGAATGCCGAACAGCTGGTTCTCTCCTTCAAATTCTCCGGTCTTCACAACCCGCAGCATCATCTCTCTGCCATTGGCAGAGACCTGATAGACTTTCAGTCTGCCATGGGCCACGATACTGAGCTTTTCATCCCCGGGCGCGAATACCTGCTCATGTTTCTCATAGGATTTATGCACCGTCAGGCTGTTGATCTCTTCCTGTTCTGTTTCCGAAAGTGTATTGAATAACGGTACCAGTGCCACACACAGATGCTTCATGAAAGTTCTCCTTGTTTGATACGATTGATTATACAGTATGTCTAGATGCCAGATGGTCCATCTGCTCAAGGGCCTGATAGGTGGCTGCATAGACACCACAGGCATCCGATGGAATCGTATAGTGATCTGTGACAGTGCGCAGACGGGCAAACTCCTTTGTCAGATCGCTGTCTTCGCTTCTCATCTTCTGTTCAATCTGCTGATAAATTTTCCTGACTTCAAACACTTCCGGATGATGGGCACCATGTGCCTTTGTCATTGCCAGTGTATAGAAATCCAGAACCAGATCATTTGCTTCAAAGAATTCATGCATATTCATCATCTTCTTTCTTTACTGCAGGCTGTCCATTTCCTTTAACATTTCATATGTAGCAGCTAATGTACCGCAGGCATCAGACGGAATACTGTAGTTGTCTGTGATCTCACGGAGTCTTCTGAATTCTTCGGACAGATCTGCATTCCCTGCCTTGAGTTTCTCTGCCATCTGCTGATAGATCTTTCTGACCTCAAATACCTCCGGATGATGGGCTCCATGTGCCTTGGTAATGGCATTTGTATATAAGTCCAACGTCTTTTCATTCTCCTTGAAAAACTGGTTCATTCTCCTGTACCTTTCCTTCCTTTGTTATCTTTCTGACACTTTCAATACGTCATAGCCGATCTTCCTGACTGCCTGGGAAATCGTTTCTGCATTGGTCTTTTCCGGATCAAACTGTGCCTTTGCCTTGCTGGCATTGAAGAGCACTTTCACACTTTCTGCATCAACGCCATCCACACTTCTGATGGCTCCTTCTACTTTCTGTACACAGGTCGGGCAGACCAGTGTTTCCAGCTGTAATACTGCTTTTTTCATTTCCTTCATCTCCTTTTCTTCTGACAGCTTTAATTTACTTCGGCTGTCCTGCTTTGAAATTGATGTCCATCAAGTTTTCTATGATTTCTATGAAGAAGTCTCATGGCATTGAGAATGACCACAAGAATACTGCCTTCATGGACAAACATGCCGATGGCCATGTTCATCCAGCTGCCTGCCAGAATCCCTGTTAATAAGACCACTACCGTTGCAATCGCTATGACAATATTCTCGATCATGTTGGCTCTGACCTTTCTCGCCAGCGTGATGGCATAGGGGATCTTATGGAAATCTGAGTTCATCAGAACCACATTGGATGTTTCAATGGCCACATCTGTGCCTTTCCCCATGGCAATGCCAATATCTGCCAGAGCCAGAGAAGGACTGTCATTGATGCCATCCCCGACAAATGCCACGATTTCTCCATTCTCCTGATGTTTCTTCACGATCTCTGCCTTGTCCTGCGGCAGCAGCTGTCCATAGGCCTGTGTTAAGCCAAGTTCTTTTGCCGTGGCATCGACAGTTTCCTGGTTATCACCGGATAACAGGATCAGGTTCTTTACGCCTGCCTTTTTCAATGCCGCAAGATCTTCTTTGACACCGCTGCGGATCTGGTCTTTGATACCGCTGGCCAATGCCAGCTTTCCATCCACGGCGGTTAATACAATCGAATTGCCATCCTGTTCCAGCTGTTTCAGATCTCTCTTTATTTGTTCATTGATGGCAATGCTGTATTTTTCCAGCATTGCCTGGCTGCCAATCAAAACATGATGTCCTTCAATCTCTGCAACAATGCCGCCGCCCTGGATGACTTCTGTATGTTCCACCGGCCTGATCTTCACATCTGGATAGGCTTCAATGATCGCTTTGGCAAGCGGATGATCGGATTCTTTTTCCACACTGACAAGAAGACTTTCTGCAAGCTGTCTGTCACTGTCATAAGAAATCGTTCTGTTCAGGCGCGGACTGCCATAGGTAAGTGTGCCTGTCTTATCAAAGAAGATCGTATCGACTTTGGAGAATCTTGTGATAACATCGCTGCCTTTGAACAGGATGCCGTGTCTTGCCCCGGTGCCGATGCCGGCAACGTTGGATACCGGCACACCGATCACAAGGGCACCAGGGCAGCCAAGCACGAGAATCGTTACCGCAAGTTCGATGTTTCTGGTAAAGAGATACGTGATGATACCAATGGCCAGAACCACCGGTGTGTAATAGCGGGAGAAGCGGTCAATAAAACGTTCTGCTTCGGATTTGGAATCCTGTGCCTCTTCCACCAGCTCAATGATCCTGCCAAAGGTTGTATCCTCACCAACCTTCTCGGCTTCAATCTGGATCGTGCCATTTGCCAGGATGGATCCGGCATAGACATGATCTCCCTTCTGCTTGGATACCGGGATAGATTCCCCGGTAATGCCTGCTTCATTGGCTGAGCCAGATCCCAAGATGACGCTGCCATCCACCGGGATCTTTCCACCGGTTTTCACCAGAACAACATCCCCGGCATCCACCTCATCAATCTCTGTTTCTTCAAATTCTCCATTTTCCTGTCTGACAAGCGCTGTTTCCGGTGCCATTTCTGTCAGGCTTTTGATGGCAGAACGTGTCTTTGTCAGTGTCCGCTGCTCAAGCCATGCCCCGAACAGGAACAGGAAGGATACTGCTGCCGATTCCTCATATTCCTGGATCACAAAAGCACCGGCAATTGCCATCGTTACCAGCAGATCAATACTGATCACCTTTACCCTGACTGCCTGTATTGCTTTGAAGGCAATCGGAAAGCCGCCCACAATGGATCCTGTCAGAAACAACAGCTGCGCTGCTGCTTCCTGATGGAATACAATCCGTGTAACAAATGCCATGATGGTCAATGCACCTGTGATATACATGATTGCGTCACGATTTTGATTCAGCCATTTCTGCATTTTCGAATTCCCCGCTTTCTTTTGACACAGACAGTGTATCTTTCAAAGCGGGAATCGAAATTGACGTCCATCAAGTTTTTTACAGATTATTGTTGTCTTTTCAGCTTGTCCATTTTCAACTGGTTCTTTCTTTTCCTGTGTGCAAATGTACACACGCTGTGGCGGATAGTGACAATACTTTCCCGTATAATGATTTCAGGAGGAATATTGCTTTTATGGTAAAGGAAAATCCATTAAAGAATATTGTCAGGCTGCAGAAAGCAGGCAAGCAGGTAGGTATTTACAGTGCCTGCACATCCAATGGCTTAACATTGCGTGCATGCATGCAGCGGGCAAAGGAAACAAACACAATTCTGCTCATTGAGGCAACTGCCAATCAGGTTGACCAGTATGGCGGCTATACCGGCATGAAGCCGGCAGATTTCATGGAATTCATCAAGAAGCTGGCAGCTGAAGAAGATCTGCCGATGAGCCAGATCATTCTTGGCGGTGACCATCTGGGTCCGCTGACATTTGCACATTATGATGAAGAAAAGGCAATGGCTGAGGCATCCGAGCTGATCCGTCAGTTTGTTCTGGCCGGCTTCACCAAGATCCATATTGATACATCCATGAAGGTCGCATCGGATGATCCTGACACAAGACTGTCAGATGAAGTTATTTCCAGAAGAGGTGCTGAACTGGCTGTTGTTGCTGAGAAGGCATATCAGGAACTCTTGAAGAAGAATCCGGATGCGATTCATCCTGTCTACATCGTCGGTTCGGAAGTACCGATTCCGGGCGGCTCCCAGCAGGCAGTGGATACAGGCCTGCAGGTCACCAAGGTAGAAGACTTCAAGAATACCGTGAATATCTTTGAGAAGTCCTTCCATGAACATGGTCTGGATGAAGCCTGGAAACAGGTCATCGGCTTTGTTGTCCAGCCAGGTGTTGAAGAAAAAGATGCCGGCTGCACACCATATGACAGATCCAAGGCTGTTGATCTGATGGCATCGATCAAGGAATATCCGAACTTTGTGTTTGAGGGACATTCCACTGACTATCAGACAAAGTATGCGTTGAGAGAACTCGTGGAAGATGGTGTTGGCATTCTGAAGGTTGGACCTGGTCTGACCTTTGCGATGAGAGAAGGTTTGTTTGCTTTGGCCTATGCCGAGAAGGAAGTATACAAGGATCAGCCGGAAAAGCAGTCCCACTTTATGGAAGTGCTGGATGAAGCCATGACAAAGGATCCTAAGTACTATGCGCATCATTATCATGGAACTGATGCTGAGATTGCCTATAAGAGAAAGTTCTCGTTCTCTGACCGCTGCCGCTACTACATGCCGCAGCCGGAAGTTGTCGCAGCCCAGGAAAAACTGTTTGAAAACTTCAAGGATGGTGTTCCGCTAGGTGTACTGAGTCAGTTTGCCCCGATTGCCTATACAAAGGTAAGAGAAGGAAAGCTGCACAATGATCCGGTATCCATCGTCAAGGACAGAGTGATTCATACTGTTGATGAGTATCTGTTCGCTTCCCATCAGGAAGAGATCAAGTTCTGAAAAACAAGCACAAAAAAATCAGTACTGTTCACCAAATTGTGAATGGTACTGATTTTCATTTGTTCAAATCTTCATGCTCAGGATCTGATCATAGTTCTTACTATCCAGCATCTTCTGGATCAGATCGTGATAGCTTGTCTTGCGAAGCTTCGGTTCTGCCTTTTCCAGTGCCAGCTGACACTGCTTCTTATCACCCTTGAGATAATAGGACTGTGCTGCTTTGTAATACGTCACACCACACGGAATATCATCCTTGATACCCTTGGCCCTCTCCATCAGTTCATGGGCATACTTGCCATCCTTTTCAATATGAATGGCATTGGTATAATCCGCTTCCCGCATCATCTCTTCATGCGTCTTCTTCTGTTTCTTGGAAAGATCATGATCATAGATCTTTGACATCTCTTCAAAGTCTTTCTTAGCAAGATCAATCTCATCTCTGCCAGCATGCCAGGTAAGTTCCTTCTGCTTGACAAGCAGTCTGTCTGCAGCACGCAGTTTATAGGCATCTGCCTTTTCAAACTGCTTTGCGAGTGCTTCATCATCGTTCTTCATCATATAGGCATCAATGGCCATCAATACGCGCAGCTTCTTTGAGAAAAAGAACTTTGCACGGCCGGTATCCAGCTCCTTCAGGAAACCATCCGCATCACCATTGCGGTACAGCAGAATGGACAGTACTGCTGCCTCTCTCTGTGAGAAAAAGGTCCAGGCAATATACAGGGCAAGGCCGATGATCAGTAAAATAATAAATAAACCCCAGTTCATGAAATATATCCTCCAGTGATCAATTGATTACAGTTTCTTGTGTTATTATCATAGCAGTTTCATTATATAAGGAGAGCATTGAATTATGAATAACTCGTCTGCCGTCATTGCCATCATCATCCTGGCCTGCGTTGTCATTTATTATCAGGTGCGCAAAGCGAAACTTCTGAGTCAGGCAAGAAAGAAGAAAGATTATGAGGTTCCGCTGAGTGATGATGTTCAGCACATTTATTATGATGAATACCAGAAGAAAATGAATGAGCTGAAACAGGAGAAGGAAGACGTTGATAAAGAACGTACAGCCAATCACACACCGGAATCACAGGATACGGATGATCATTCTGATACAACTGCTGCATAAGCAGTTGTTTTTTATGCAGGGATAAGAAAAGAACACCCGAAGGTGTTCTTATTTCCCTCTTGGAATTAGCTATGCCAAGGAACCGGTACCAGAGCTGTGTATGTTCCGGACCAGATACCGAATGCACATCCGACGATACCAATAGCAAGGAGAAGCAGGATGCACTTTGTCGGGCTCCAGCCCTTCTTCTTGATCAGGTTATAGCACATCAGAGTGAGAATCAGCGGGATCATTGCCGGCAGGATGCTGTTCAGCTTATCCTGGATAACGATCGGCGTATCACCATTGGCGATTTCCATGCCCAGTGTTGTAGCACCATAGTTGCAGGTCAGAGCACCGACAACGAAGACACCCAGCAGAGAAGCAGCATGTGTGAACTCACGTGCATTGGCAGTCAGGACTTCGATAGCTTTTGTGCCCATGTCATAGGACATGTACATCAGCCAGTAACGGAGAACCATCTGGACACCGAAGGTAATCAGGAAGTAGATGATCGGTCCGGCAACACTGCCGCTGATCGCCATGTTCGCTGTAATACCAGCAGTAATCGGAACAAGTGTGAACCAGAACAGAGCATCACCGATGCCGCCCAGAGGGCCCATGGCAGCAACTCTTACCGCACGGATGGAGTTGATATCAGCCTTGTTCTGCTCCATGGAAAGGACAATACCCATAACGAATGTTACCAGGAACGGATGGGTGTTGAAGAATTCCAGGTTGTGCTTCATGGAAGTGGCAAGATCCTTCTTGTTTGTGTGGATCTTTTCCAGTCCCGGGAGAATTGACCAGAGCCAGCCAGCAGCCTGCATTCTTTCATAGTTGAAGGATGCCTGTAGCATGAGTGATCTCCAGACCATTCTGTTCAGCGTCTTTTTATCAAGCTGAGGAGCGGGTGTACGATCCTCATATACTAATGCCTCAGATGCCATCTTCGTCTCCTCCTGCGTTCTGCAAATTCTTGATCTTTACATTTGTGTTGTAGTCATACAGAGCAATTGCTACACCGATGAAGGCAACCAGGATCAGAGTAGCACCGCTTGTTGCATCGACGTTTCCGAACAGTGCAGCAGCAGCGAAACCTGCCAGGTAAATACCCCACATATCATCAGCAAGCATGATCTTCAGCAATACGGCAAATCCGGTATAACGCATCATGCCGCCGGCAGCTCCAAGACCACCCATGACGAAGCTGAAGTATCTGCTGTTAGAGAAGTTGTTCAGAGCAGTACCAGCTGCTTCGCCGCCAACATAAGCAACGACAGCCAGGATTGCGAACAGAACACCAAGGAAGCACATAGCGATCAGGTTGACCTTTGTGATTCCGGAAGGATCTGCCCTGTCAGCAGCCTCATCAGCCTTGGACATCAGACCAGAAGTGATGGTGAATGTCAGAGTAACTGCATACTGACCGAAGATTGAGAAGACAACGGCCAGACCCAGAGCTGTATCGACATCCAGATGAGACTTAACGGCGAAGATCATGGCGACGATGCCACCGAGAACTGCGTTCGGAGGCTGTGCTCCACCGACAGGCATGTTACCGACCATCATCAGCTCGTAGGTTCCACCTACAACGAGGCCGGTCTTTACATCGCCCAGAATTGCACCGATAATCGGGCAGGCAATAATCGGACGATACAACAGCTCTGTCAGGGAGAACTGGTCAATCGCGAAGATGAAGGTTACAATCGCTAACAATACGATTTGCATAATTGATGAATTCTCTCCTTTTCCAATGATTTAAATGTGAATCTTTTGATACGAATAATGAATGGCTTACTTGAAGAGCTTATTAATGTCTTCAGCAGGCTCCTGTGGTACTCTGCGAATCTCTAACTCAACCCCAAGATCACGCAGTTTCTTGAATGCGGCAACATCCTCATCGTTGACAGCAACGCTGCCAGCCACCTGGCGCTTGCCTTCCGCCATATGCATGTTTCCGATGTTGACCTTCTTAATCGGAACGCCGCCTTCAACCAGCTTCAGTACATCCTCCGGTGTCTCGCATATCAGGAAGATATGCTGCTTCGGAGATGCCTTATGAATCGTGGAAATTGTCTTATCCAATGTCCAGTACCTTGTCTGAGCATATGACGGAGCAGCCATGTCCATCAACCCCTGGCGGAGTTTATTACCGGCCACCTCATCATTTGCAACCAACAGCAAGTTTGCGCCAATAGAACCAGACCACTGCGTAGCTACCTGTCCATGAATCAGACGATTGTCAATTCTGCACAATACAATATCAGGCATGTGAATTCTCTCCTTTCTATCAAGCATTATTACTTTTTTAGAATGAGCTCGCGGTCAACTGTTCGCTCTTTCTGGTTTCAAGATACATGAAAGCGTTTACCAAGTCTTTATATTTTTTATGATCCCATGTATAAATTTCGGTAAATTTTCGAAATTTCATGGCTGAAATGAAAACATTGTGGGATTTGTGTGTTATATTCATCATGAAAGTTGCATTTTTCGGTAATCGATATGTTTAACAAAACAACAAGTACAAGTTATCTGAAGTATGGCATCGTCACAAAGTCATATCTGACAAAAACAGACATGATCAAGACCTCCCACGTCGAAAGAGACGGCATCGTGTATCAGATGATTGCCTATGATATGCCGGTGTACATCGAGCCAGTCGATGGCATGGGCATGCTCAGAGTCGTCAACGATCCACGCATCGACAACATTGAAAGCTTCGCCCTCCACCGCTCTGTCAAAATCAACGCCCACGTCTACTTTGCCCTTGTCCCCATGTCCATGTATGGCAGCATCTCCTACAACCTCTATGTCCACGCCAGTTCCAAAAGCGATTCCTTCACCCTGCCCCAGCCCTACCGCTACAATTACATCACTCCGCACATCAGCATCGATGAAATCGTCGCTGTCTACTACATGGTCAAACGTCCAGGCTACGTCTTCGACGGCGAAATCCATTCCTACTATGAATTCACCTACGTTGACCAGGGCACCCTGGAAACAACCGTTGATACAAAGACATACCAGATCGGTGCCAACCAGTGTATGCTCTACGGCCCCGGCCAGTACCATGACCAGCGTATCTCCTCAGAAGAATCCTGTTCCTACCTCACCATCATCTTTCGTGCCTCCGGCATCCGTGACGATCTCGTATTAAACAAAGTCATCTCTCTTTCCCGGGCCCTTCTGGTGGATGTCAACGACTTTGTCAAAGCAACCGATGACAAGAGTGAATTCCGCAACGATGCCATGATCGCGGCTCTGCACTATCTCATCATTGCCATGCAGATGGACTCCGAAGAAACAAACAAGGTTATGCCGACATCCCCTATTGCCCAGCACTATGAAGCACGTCTGGTGGAAGAAATCGTGGACTATATCAACACCCATCTCAATGAGCCTCTGCCCATTGATCAGGTATGCAGCCGCTTCTTCATCTCCAGAAGTACGCTGCAGAATCTTTTCAAAAACAACCTCAAGGTATCACCAAAGCAGTACATCAACGATGCCAAGCTGGCCCGCAGCCGCATTCTCATCCGCTCTGGCAAGCATACCATCTCTGAAATTGCAGCCATGGTCGGCTATAACAGCATCCACTACTTCTCCCGCAAATTCACGGCCCAGTTTGGTGTTACACCAAGTGAATATGCCCGCCGCATCTATGATGTAAAGGATGTCTGAGGAAAACTGATATCTGACAATGAATCAAACAAAAGCGCTGTATCCACCTTGCACATTCTATCGTGTGCCCAGATGCATACAGTGCTTTTACTATTGCCCAAATTCTATTACCGGATCCTGTTACACAAAGCACAGTCTTCCTCTATACTGCATTGCCATCCATCCCTGCAATTACAATGTCTGGAAGAACGGTATGAAATGAACCGTATCATCTCCATGCGCAGCAGCCGCGGCTATGATGTACCATGCTTTCAGTTTCCTGTTATCATCCATAAAGATCATATGATCCAAACAGGCAATTCACTATACCATATGCGGGATTTCAATACATGCATTTATGCCTGCCCAATTGCCTGTGGCAAAGTCCATCATACAAAATATGTATGCATGAATGGTCATGTCCATGCCTGTCCTGACAGCCGCCTTGCCAGACTTATAAACGATGGCAGCTATGTCATTGAAGACTTCTCCAAGGATGTCTTTCTCATCCATCCTGAAAAGAAAAAACCAAAGCCGGAACCACAAGCATTACTTCTATTTTGCTCCAGGACAGCTGTCTATTCTGAAAAGTGGCAGAGCTGCTATCTGTATGTATTCTCAGAAATATTTATGACAGATCTGATCAATACGCTGGTGGAGCGCTATCCTTACCGCTTTGGCTGGCTGGATCAGCTCCTGCAGCCTGTTGGCCAAGGATGACAGCACCTTCATATGGCTCTTTCATGGGTTCCTGATAATACATGTGATGTGCAGCCAGTTCTTTCTGAAAGGACGGCAGGACAAAGGCACTGGCATGGCGCAGTCCGCCTGTCAAAGACACCGGCACATCACCAGCAAACTGCAGCTGTCTTCTGACACTGTCTGCCATCAGAAATAATTCATGGGCTGCCATCTCATACAGCTTCTGTGCTTCTGTATCTTTCTGTTCAGCTGCTTTCAATACAAGCTTCTGAAACGAAGCTGTTTCTTTCCGATTGGGGAAGATCTTCTGTTCCGCAATCGGAATAAAGTCCATATCATTCCTTAAAGCATACGTCTCTTTCACAATTGTATAGAGACTGCCTCTTTGTACTCTTTCATCCGCTTCTTTGAAAAACAGTTCCATGCCCTTTTTGCCTATCCAGGCACAGCTGCCTTCATCCCCGACCAGATCACTCCAGCCGCCGCTTCTTGCTGTATTTCCTTCTTCATCTTCACCATAGGCAATGGAACCCGTGCCTGATACAACATTGATACCTGCTTTGCCGCCCAATGCACCATAAAAACCAATCACAGCATCATTGACCAGTATCCACCGGCAGGAAAGATAGGCCTGCAGTTTTTCTTTGATCTGTTTGTCGGCAGATGAATTCTCGCCATTACAGGGAATCCCTGCCGCAATCCATCTGATCTGATTCTCTTTGATATCTGCTCCTGCACAGACATTCCTGATGCCTGCTTTGATTCTGTCTATGATGGTATCTATGCCGTATTCATGATAGGAAATGGATGATGCTGCGTATGTCTGTATGATTTTTCCTGTTTCATCTGCCAGGGCATAGATGGTCTTGGTGCCGCCGCCATCGATGCCGATGATATATCTGCTCATATTGTTCCTCCGTTTCAAGCATAACGAAAAAGTCCGGCATTTCTGCCAGACTTATCAGAATACTCAGATACCGTCTTCGTCGTCTGCCGGCTCATCGTTATTTGATTCGCTGTAGACGTAATGAATGACCTGATCCTTGCCTGTTTCCACAGTGCTGTCAGCGAGCTGATCCAGATCTGTGATGAACTGGCGGGACATATTGGCCTCAATGACCATACCAAGATTGCTGCCGGAGAGGATAGCCAGATGATATTTGTCTTTCTGGGTAACAGAAAGTTCGGCTGAAATCTTGAACGGAGATCCCCCAACCAGATCCGTGAAGACCAGAATGCCATCCTTGCAGTTGGAAAGAGAATCAAAGGCATCCGTCAGTTTCTTTGCGAGATCCTCGGAGCTGTCTCCTTCCTCAAAGTCTACCGGCACGAAGTCCTCCGGTACACCGGCAATAAGTTTGACGGAACTTGCCAAACCTGTGGCAAAGTGTCCGTGTCCTGTAACTACAATTCCAATCATCGATGATTTCTCCCAGTCTTATTTATGGTACGGATAGAGGGTAACACCCTTGACGACACGGTTAACTTCACCTGTCGGGCACGGGTTGTCCGGTGTGATCTTGTTCTGCAGAGAACGGAAGATGGCAATCAGCTGGGCAACAACAACATACTCCAGGCCGAGGAACACATTGTCCTTTGCGGATGTGTTGAAGCAATAGTAGTAGTCAGCGAGCTTTTCAGCTTCTTCACAAGGTGTGTTGCAGACAACCATGACCTTGTCGCCCTTTCTCTGGGATGCCAGTTCCTTGACCAGATCCATTTCATACTGTCTCTGGTAAGCACCATCAGACAGATAGACAACATTCAGGGTTGTATCGTTGACGATGGATTTCGGACCATGTCTGAATCCCATCGGTGTATCGTACATTGTAACGATTCTGCCGGCATTGAGTTCCAGCATCTTCAGAGCAGACTCCTGGGCAACACCCTTCAGGCAGTTGGTGCCAAGGTAAACAATTCTGTCATAAGCATATGTCTCATCCACCTTGAGCATTTCCTTCCAGTCTGTATCAACCAGCTTTCTGGCAGCTTCTGTGATTTCCTTGACCTTGGCTGCGGTTTCATCCAGGTTATCCAGGCTGAAGCACAGCAGGCAGGCAAGATACATATTGGAGAAAGAAGATGTCATGGCAAAGCTCTTGTCCAGCGTTTCCGGTGTCAGGTCAATGGCCAGGCATCTGTCACCTTCCTGGGCAGCTCTCTTGCTCAGAGCACCATCCTTGTTGCAGGTGATGAACAGATGATAGACGTTGTCATTGACAGCCTCAACAGACTGAATGGCGCCAATGGACTCCGGGGAATCACCGGATCTGCCGAAGCTGATCAGCAGGGTCGGCTTATGAGCACTGACATAGTTCTCAGGGGTAGGTGTCAGATCAGTCGAGCCAAAGCTCTTTGCCTTGTAGTTTGTCAGTCTGTTCAGATAAGAGAACAGTGCGTTGCCAACGAACTCAGATGTACCGGCACCGGTCATGATGATGTCATAGTCAGGCTGGCTTGTGACCTTGGAGATGAAAGCCTTGATTTCATCCTTCATGGACGCAATCTGCTTGACTGTCTTCTCCCAGGTATCCGGCTGCTGGTGAATTTCTGTGGCGGTAAAGATCGCATTTTTATTCTGCAGATCTTCTTCTGTATAACCGAAAATTGTCATAAGGTATCTCCTCCTTTTGGTTCCTTACTTTCCACAATCGGATGATATCATGTGCGATACCGGTATGGAACGTTTCGGTTGAAAACGATAAAAGGATAACCGAAAAGTGTAAGCATATTGATTTCAAGCGCTTACATCGCGTGATATCGTATAAGTACAAACCAGATTGACAAAGAAAGGAGATCAGATAAATATGCTGATTCAGAGTAAACGTGTTTGGATCTGCGGTGATTTCATTCCCGCAGAAATTGAAATCAATGATGGGAAGATCACCGAAATCTATCCGCTCAATACAAAGCCGGCTGATAAGGATTATGGCGATCTGAGAATTGTTCCTGGCTTCCTCGATATCCACTGCCATGGTGCCTATGGCTATGATACCAACTATGCAGAGCCGGAAGGATTGAAGAAGTGGGCAAAGGGAATTGTGCATGAAGGTGTTACCGGGTTCATGTCCACAACCATTACCGAGCTCAAACCGGTACTGATGAAGGCTGTCAAGAATGTTGCTGCTGTCAAGAAGGACTTTGAGGCAGGCCGCGATGGTGCTGATATTCTCGGTATTCATTTTGAGGGACCGTACCTGGATATGAAGTACAAGGGAGCCCAGCCGCCGGAGGCAATTGTTCCTCCTTCTGTGGATGAGTTCAAGGAATATCAGGAAGCTGCCAATGGTCTGATCAAGATCATCACCCTGGCACCGGAACATGATCCGGATTATGCATTGACAAGATACTGCAGTGAGAACGGTGTGGTTGTTTCCATCGGCCACAGCGGCGCTACCTTTGAGCAGGCCATTCTGGCAGTTGCCAATGGTGCCAAGTCCATTACCCATACATACAATGGTCAGTCCCCGTTCAACCACCGTGCCAATGGTGTGACTGGTACAGCACTGAGACTGCATGATCTGTATAGTGAAGTCATCTGTGACTGCAACCATTCCACCCCGGAAGCATTGAATATTTTCTTCACCAGCAAGGGAAAGGATCATGGTATCATGATTTCCGATGCCCTGATGGCAAAGGGATTCAAGCCGGGTGATAAATTCATGTTCGGCGGCCACGAAATCGAAATCTACCCGGATGGCAGTGCCCATCTGACCGAGACAAAGGGTCTGGCTGGATCCACGATGCGGATATGTGATGGCCTGAAGAACCTGGTCACAAGAGCTGGTGTTCCGTTTGATGCAGCATTGAATAGCTGCACCATCAATCCGGCATCCCTGCTTGGTCTCAATGACCATCTTGGCAAGATTGCCGTTGCCTATGATGCAGATATCGTTGTTCTCAATGATGATTACTCTGTTGAGGAAACATACTGCAAGGGCGTACCGCAGTTCTGATTTCATCAATTTAGAAGGAGAAACTCATGTCAGATAAGAAAAAAACAGGAATGGGAAATAAGAGCAATTCCAATGATGAAATTGCCGGCCTGAATATTTATAAGAATGATAAAGGCCAGACGGTTATGTATGTCAAGCGTACAGGCACCGGCTATCTTCTCAAGCCGTCTGACAGGAGTGCATACAGTCTGTATCACAACCGGGTCGCCATTGCGATTGCTGTCTTCATGATTCTGGCATCGTTTGTCAATTCATGGAAGATGCCGCTGATTGTCGGTGTTGTCCTGTACATTCTGCTGGAATTCCGCTACCGCAAATGGCTGCAGAACCTGTCACACATTGAAAACTTCAAACCGGAGAAAAGACATACCCTGGCAGAGGCCGTTGCCCAGTCCTATACAAAGCCAAAAGCAATATTACTGATGGTACTGTACCTGGCCTTCGGTATCCTACTGGTTGTCTACATGTTCATGCAGAAGTCTTCCATTGTGATGATCATCGGTTCCTTTGTTGTCTTAGCAGGCTGTCTCTATATGGCATACAATTACCTGCATGCCATCATGCTTCAAAAGTAAGCATAAACAAAACAATCACACTTACCCCTTTCGCCTCCTCAGGAAACTGAGGGGGCTTTTATGTGAAACGAGCAAGTTACAAAAAGCCAATCCTGTCTTCCGTCATAATCAAATCGCAGAAGTTATATTGACCAGAAAGGTTTGAAAAATATCCGTTTTATATCTCTTGAACGTTTGAATTTTGTCCGAAATTTGACTATTGAACCCTTGAATTTTGTCCTTTCAATGTTATTCTGATCTTGTTATTAGCAGAATGAATCATAAACTGTGATGTTGGAGGAATTGCTTATGCTGCAGCGAGATATATGGAAAAGTCTGGTTGAGTGGAAAAATCGCAGTCATCATCCGCTGATCATCAGTGGTCTTCGCCAGGTAGGTAAAACATACATTGCCAAAGAATTTGGCAGAGAGTTTTATGAGAATGTTGTGTATCTGGATCTTCGCAGCAATACAACCATCCACTCTGCATTTAGTGGCAATTTCGATGTTGATACAATGGTTCTGGCAATTACTGCCAATGATCCATCTGCTCATTTTGTGCCGGGAAAAACACTTGTGATTCTGGATGAGATTCAGGATTGTCCTAATGCACGCAGCTCGCTGAAATACTGGGATCTGGATAAAAGATATGATGTGATTGCCACAGGCAGCTTTTTAGGCGTCAAAGGATTCCGGACTCCTTATCAGCGCGGAATTCCGGTCGGCTATGAGGAAGAAATGACAATGATGCCACTGTCATTTCATGAGTTCATTGTGAACTATGGTATGAAGGATGATGTGATTAGGTATGTCAGACAATGCCTGAAAGACCACAAGCAGATCATGCCTGCTGTTCATGCGTCTTTTCGTTCTTTGTATTACCAGTATTTAATTGTTGGTGGTATGCCAGAAGTTGTGAATGTCTTTCTTACGAATAAGGATGTAAATCATGTACAGAATTTGCAGAGGCAGATTTTGCGTTCGATTCGGGATGATTTTGGGAGATATAAGGACGCAGATGGAAATGACAGAATAAATGAGACACTGAAACTGCGTGCTGAAGCCTGCCTTGATTCCGTACCTTCACAGCTTTCACGCGAATATAAGAAATTTAAATACAGTGAAGTTGATGTTAGTGGACACAGTACGGACAAAGCTGACGGCGTTCAATACATCTGTGATGTCGGCCTTGTCATGAAGGCATATAACCTGAAAGAAATCTCATCACCACTGGAAGCACAGAAACTTTCTGAGGAGTTTAAACTGTACTATGCAGATACCGGGCTTTTGATCTCACAACTGGACGAAGGGACTGCTGTTAATGTACTTAAGGGTGATCTAAGTGCTTATAAGGGAGCAATTGCTGAAAATGCCGTAGCTTGTGCTTTAAGAACAGCAGGAAAGAATCTGTATTATTACCATCACAGATCTGGTTCTCCGGAACTGGACTTCATTGCAGAAAAAGATGGTGAAGCAGTAATGATTGAATGTAAATCCAGTCGAACAAAGGCAACCAGTATGAGCTATGTCTTAAAGCATCCTCAGAAATTCGGGAAGCATCCAGCCATAAAATATGCGGATACAAATGTAGGTGGAGGAGATGGTTTTGAAACATACCCTCTATATGCAATTGCATTATTAGAAATCAAAAAAGAAAACTTACAGTTTCCAAAACTACAGACAGACTTCAATCTGCAATAGCTATGAGGATTTTAATGAAATTGATTAAGACTATATTATTGGCCGCATTCAGTTTATTTGCCAGCTTTCTGGTTTTCTATCATGTTACGAGCTCTTTTATTACTTATTACTTATTTCTATCAAGGCTCATTTAAATTTGAACAGATTTTATATATAGTCATTTATCTGGGACAAAGTGTATTGATATACCTTTTCATTTCTCTTCTTCAAAAAAGAGCGATTTCCCGTCATCAAATACGATTACTCTGGTGTTTTTATATTGTAATAATGCTGATATTACTATTCGGCAGGTCCTACTTCGGAATCTCTGTTAATTTAAATCCTTTGAAATTATTTGAAATGGATTCATATACATTCTTTCAAAATCTATTTAATTTCATCCTGTTTATGCCAATCGGGATGTTATTCAAAACCAGTGATTCCAATAAACATGTTCTGCTTCTTTCGTTAATTTCCGTTCTTTCAATCGAGACAATCCAACTGGTTTCCAGGCGCGGAATATTTGATATTGTTGATATACTGTTTGATATGATCGGCATATATGTTGGTTTTCTTCTTTCTCAACATATATCTTCAAAATATAAAATTGAAATTCTTTGAGAATTTGTTAGTCCTATCATTAAATCAACAATAGTAAACAGCTTTTACCTCCTAAGGAAGTCTTATAAATAAGTATCCACCAGCTGAGCTGGTGGTTTTTCACAAGACGGGCGTAGCCCTCTTATTACTGGCTGCGCTCAGAAGCGCATGAAGCGGTCTGCCACACGCAAACTACCGCTTTTTCCCGTTAA